>JAQWPD010000072.1 GCA_029245525.1 Gammaproteobacteria bacterium
AGTTGTCATTGACGCCTTTGGAGATGCAACAACTCTGCAAGTCCGTGAAGTTAGCAAACCCGAAATCTCTGCCGGGCAAATACTGGTGAAGGTTCACGCCAGTAACGTTAACCCTATTGACTGGAAGATGCGTGAAGGCCAAATGGTCGCGCGATATGGCAGTGAATTTCCGATGGTATTGGGATGGGATTGTTCGGGGGTAGTGTCCGCGGTTGCCGATGACGTGAATAACTTTCGAGTCGGTGATGACGTATTTGCGCGCTCCGATGTAAAAACCGGAAGATGCTACGCCGAGTTTGCTGCTATTAACGCCGGTACCGCAGTTCATAAACCAAGATCACTGAACCATATTGAAGCCGGCTCAATGCCCCTGGTCGGCCTAACTGCACTAAACAGCTTAAAAACATGTGCCGATCTGCAGCCGGGCCAAAGCGTTTTAATTATTGGCGCCTCTGGTGGAGTCGGCACACTCGCGGTACAAATTGCGAAAAATATGGGCGCCCATGTCACAGGCGTATGCAGTGGAAAAAATCTGGATTTGGTAAAAAGTTTAGGCGCCGATGACGTTATCGACTACACAAAGAACAACCCCCTGGAATCAGGCAGTTACGATATTGTTTACGACACGGTGGGCGCCTACAACTACGATGAAGCAAAACCTGCCATAAAACCGAATGGCACATACCTCACTTTAGTACCGGTGCCAGGCATCGACTTTTTCATTCCGGGGCAAAGCACTTGGGAGCCCGGAAAGGGCTACTTTGTGGCGTGGTTCCCAACAGCAACGGACCTGCAGATTCTGGCTGACTGGGCGGATGATAGAAAACTGCAAGCTGTCATCGATAGCGTGTATAGCCTTGATGACATACAAGCTGCGCATTTACGCAGCCAGACAGAGCGAGCCGTAGGCAAAATAGTTATCCAAATAGTCAAATAGCTGAGCCGATGCTAATGCGCGAAGACTCTCGCATCAACAAACTTAGCTCTCTGGCTTTGGCTTCTCACGCAAACGAACACCAACCTCACGCAGTTGGGCGTTAGAAACAACACCCGGGGCATCGGTCAACAAGCAACTGGCAGACTGCGTTTTCGGGAATGCGATGACATCACGAATACTGGTCGCACCGGTCATCAACATCACTAAGCGATCCAAGCCGAAAGCCAAGCCGCCATGCGGAGGGCAGCCGTACTTTAGAGCTGTGAGAAGGAAACCGAACTTGGTGTCAGCTTCTTCTTCAGAAATGCCCAGAAGATCAAACACAGCAGACTGCAGGGCAGCATCGTGAATACGAATTGAGCCGCCACCAAGCTCTGTGCCATTAAGCACCAGGTCATAGGCTTTCGATAAGGCATCGCCCGGATTCGCTTTGAGTGCCTCAGGGTCATTATTTTTCGGCGCGGTGAATGGATGATGCAGCGCATTCCAGCGCTTATCGTCCCATTCAAACATGGGGAAGTCGACCACCCACAATGGCTCCCACTCACCCTGCACCAAACCACGATCATGGCCGACCTTGACACGCAATGCGGCCAGCGCATGGTTCACAATTTTAGCTTTGTCGGCACCAAAGAACACAATATCGCCAGCGACCAAATCCAAGCGATCAATAATGCCTTGCACTGTGGTGTCGGGCATAAACTTAAGAATGGGCGACTGCAAACCTTCGCGACCCTGCGCCGGATCGTTAACCTTAATGTACGCCAAGCCACGGGCACCATAACGGCTGACGAACTCGGTGTAGATATCAATCTCTTTACGACTGATGTCACCACCGCCGGGAACTTTTAGCGCAGCGACACGGCCCTCAGGGTCTGCCGCCGGACCCGCAAAGACCTTAAACTCAACCCCTTCCATCAGATCGGCCACATCCACCAATTCCAGCGGTATGCGCAGATCGGGACGATCGATACCAAAGCGACGCATAGACTCAGCGTAGGTTATGCGAGGCAATGGGTTCGGAAAATCAACATCCAGAACGTCCTTAAACAATGTCCGAATCAGACCCTCCATAACGGTCATGATTTGGTCTTCACTCATAAATGACATTTCGACATCGAGCTGAGTGAACTCAGGCTGACGATCGGCACGCAGATCTTCATCGCGAAAGCAACGGGCGATTTGATAGTAGCGATCCATGCCGGACATCATCAGCAGCTGCTTAAACAACTGTGGTGACTGCGGTAGCGCAAAGAACTCACCCTGATGGGTGCGACTGGGCACGATGTAATCGCGTGCACCTTCGGGTGTGGCGCGGGTAAGGATCGGTGTTTCAATATCCATAAAGCCATTAGCATCCATGTACGAGCGCAGAATGCTGCTGATCCGTGCACGAGTCCGCATACGCTGGGCCATATCATCACGACGCAAATCGAGATAACGATATTTCAAACGCATATCTTCGTGAACATCATCATCGTGGTGGAACGGCGGAGTTTCAGATGCATTGAGTATGGTGAGACCGGTGCACAGCATCTCGACTTCACCGCTGGGCATATTAGGGTTCACAGTGCCTTCGGGGCGGGAGCGCACCTTGCCAGTAATGCTGAGAACATATTCGCTGCGAATACGCTCGGCCATGGCAAATAATTCAGGCTCATCGGGATCACACACCACCTGCAACAGACCATCGCGGTCGCGCAGGTCAATAAAAATGACCCCACCATGATCGCGCCGCCGATGAACCCAACCGGCAACCTGTATTTCCTCACCAATCAGTGAGGCGTTCACTTCACCACAATAATGTGTACGCATGAGACTCTGTCAGCCCTGAATCAGACCGGAAAACCGGTCAAGACCGGCCAAGCGGCCTGTCAAAAAAAGAAAACTGCAGCCGGAATAGCCGCTTAAGTGCCAAAAACCTCTGGCGGGCGGGCATGTTAAGACTGCGGAGGGGCTTTCGCAAGGGCGGCAGGACTTTGTTTGTCTTCGACCTGCCAAGCAGGCACCACAACACCCAATGAAACAATCATCTGCAAGGCCTCCTCAATTTCCATATCAAGCTCAATAACCTCGCTCTTTGGAACCATGAGAATCAAACCTGACGTGGGATTCGGCGTGGTCGGGATAAATACACAGACCACATCCTCACCGGTTTTAGCCTGAACCTCGCCCAAATTCGACGAGGTTTGAAAACACAGGCTGTAAAGCCCCTTGCGCGGGTACTCAATAAGCATGACGCGATTAAATGACTGGGTACTATCGGTAAACACAATCTCCGCAAACTGCTTGGCTGCCGAATAGATTGAGCGCACGAGAGGAATCCGCTTAAGCACAGATTCCCAGAAATACACCAGTTTACGTCCGAGAATATTCGCCACCAGAATACCGGTAACCAACAAAACCAACAGCGAAAGCAAAATCCCTAGGCCAGGAATCCGGAACCCAAGCAGTGTCTCGGGCCGATAAGCCATCGGGAGCAACAGCAAGGTCTGGTCCATCAGGTCGACCAGAATTTTTAGCAGGATAATGGTGACGCCTAACGGCACCCATACCAATAATCCGGCAACCAAAAATGTGCGTAAGCGCTTCATGAAACACCAATAATTGCGTAGAAACAGAAAACTATCCTGTCCGAAGCCAACGCAAATAACAAGTTAAGCTTGCTGCCGGCTGTGACTGGCAGTCCACTTAAAGAGATAAGGCGACTACTCGCTACTGCTACTGCTGGCCTTCTTCGCATCGCTGCCGCTGGCCTTCTTCGCATCGTTGCTGCCTTCGGCGATATTGCGCTTGCTGCCCGTTTTGAAATCGGTCTCATACCAGCCCGCGCCCTTCAGGCGGAACTTCGGTGCAGATATCAGCTTCTTTAGCTGACCGTTTTTGCATTTAGGGCAGTCTTTCAGTGGGTCATCACCGATCTTTTGCAGTTCATCGAAAATGTACTGACAGCTACTGCACTGATATTCATATATGGGCATGTCTAACTCCGGAGCACCGCACGCTATTCAACAACGAGCTGCGGGCGACACTTGTAGTGTCTTCAACGCCAAAAATCAAGGGTTCTCGCATTGGCGCAACCCGTTTCAGGTGGAAGGAAAACCCGGTGAAGCCGCGAACAGCCATTATTTGCTGAACTTCAAGTGTGGCTCGCCGGCATCCACGGTAATAATGTCGCCCGGCCCGAACTCACCGGCCAAGACCTGCTGCGCAAGTGTATTCTCCAGCCTTTGCTGCAAAGCCCGCTTGAGCGGTCGCGCACCGTAAACCGGATCAAACCCGGCCTCAGCCAGCTGATCCAACGCCGCATCGGTTAACGACAGCCTAATATCTCTGTCGGCAAGGCGTTTCTGCAACGCTGCCAACTGAATGGCGACAATCTCCCGGATTTCGCTCTGCACTAACGGATGGAACACCACCAGGTCATCGATACGGTTAATGAATTCCGGCCGGAAGTGCTCACCAACGACCTCCATTACCGCAGCTTTTATCGCCGCGTAATTATCGTCGCCCGCCAGTGCCTGAATCTGTTGAGAGCCCAAGTTAGACGTCATAACCACAATGGTATTGCGGAAATCGACCGTTCGCCCATGCCCATCGGTGAGACGCCCCTCATCCAGCACCTGCAGCAAAATATTAAACACATCCGGGTGAGCCTTCTCCACCTCATCGAGCAATACCACCGAATAGGGCTTGCGGCGCACAGCTTCCGTCAGATACCCGCCCTCTTCATAACCGACATATCCCGGCGGCGCACCAATCAAGCGTGCCACCGAATGCTTCTCCATGAACTCCGACATATCGATACGCACCAGCGCATCTTCACTGTCAAATAGGAAATGCGCCAGTGCGCGCGTCAACTCTGTCTTACCCACACCGGTCGGGCCTAAAAACAAAAATGACCCATTGGGACGATTCGGATCAGAGAGACCGGCACGTGATCGACGAATCGCATTTGAAACAGCAATAATCGCCTCGTTCTGACCAACCACCCGCTGATGGATTTCGTCTTCCATGCGTAACAAACGCTCGCGCTCGCCTTCAAGCATGCGACTCACCGGCACGCCGGTCCACTTCGAGACAATCTCGGCAACTTCCTCTTCAGTCACTCGGTTCCGCAACAAGGTAGGCTCAGCCTGTTCTGCCTGACCCGCGCCGATCAGCGCCTGTTCCAATTCAGGAATTTTACCGTACTGAAGTTCTGAGACACGCTGCAGGTCTTGCGCACGCATGGCTGTCTCCAACTCCACTCGGACCCGCTCCAACTCTTCTTTAATATGCGTCGAACCCTGCACAGCAGCCTTCTCGGCCTTCCAGACCTCTTCAAAATCGGAATACTCTTTCTCAAAATCACTCAACTGAGCTTCCAAACTGCCGAGCCGTTTCTGCGAGGCATCGTCATCTTCTTTTTTCAATGCCTCGCGCTCAATCTTGAGCTGAATGATTCGCCGCTCTAAGCGATCCATAACCTCAGGCTTAGAATCAATTTCCATTCGGATCAGTGAAGCGGCCTCATCGATTAAATCGATGGCTTTGTCGGGCAATTGCCGGTCGGTGATATAGCGATGCGACAAGGTCGCTGCACTGACGATAGCCGGATCTGTAATCTCAACGCCATGATGCACTTCGTACCGCTCTTTTAAACCGCGCAAAATAGCAATCGTGTCTTCGACCGTTGGTTCATCAATAACAACTTTCTGAAAGCGTCGCTCCAGCGCAGCGTCTTTCTCGATGTACTGACGATACTCATCAAGCGTAGTAGCACCAACACAATGCAACTCACCGCGGGCCAGTGCCGGCTTCAACATGTTGCCTGCGTCCATAGCGCCCTCGGCCTTGCCGGCACCCACCATAGTGTGCAGCTCATCAATAAATAAAATGATCTGGCCTTCCTGTTTAGCAAGATCATTGAGCACAGATTTAAGGCGCTCCTCAAACTCGCCACGGTATTTCGCGCCCGCGATGAGCGCACCCATATCGAGCGATAATACGCGCTTGTTCTTAATGCCCTCGGGTACTTCACCATTCACGATGCGCTGAGCCAGGCCTTCAACAATTGCCGTCTTACCGACACCCGGCTCACCTATCAGTACCGGGTTATTCTTCGTCCGGCGCTGCAGAATCTGGATGGTGCGACGCACTTCATCATCGCGGCCGATAATGGGGTCAAGCTTGCCCTGCTCGGCACGCTCGGTGAGATCAATGGTGTATTTTTCCAAGGCCTGGCGCGCTTCCTCAGCATTGGGGTCATCCACCGACTGCCCACCACGCAACTCATCAATAGCTTTCTCTAGCTCACCGCGGACCACGCCGGCATCGCGCAATGCTTGCCCGGGAGTGCCTTTGTCATCGCAGGCTGCCAGAATAAATAATTCGCTCGAAATGTATTGATCGCCGCGCTCTTGTGCCAGTTTATCGGTGACGTTCAGCAACTTGCCCAACTCATTGGACAAATGCACCTCACCAGCAGAACCCTTTACCCGCGGCAACCTATCGATGGCCTCGCCAAGTTTTGAGCGCAGCACATTACCCCGCGCCCCAACCTTTGTGAGCAGATGACGTGCGCTACCGCCCTGCTGATCGAGCAGCGCGACCAGCAAATGAACCGGCTCGATAAACTGATTGTCGCGACCAACCGCCAGCGATTGAGCATCGGCCAGAGCCACTTGAAACTTACTTGTTAATTTGTCCATCCGCATCAGAATGACCTCACAGGCTATAGAGCAGCATAACTAATATATAAGGGCTTAGGCAGCATTCTCAAGACCCCGAATACCTTATTTAATAGGGTCTTCCAGCCAGATTAATGATGCCTGCCGGCCGGTCATGCCATTGCGCCGGAACGAGTAAAAACGCTCATCAGCAAAGGTGCAAAAATTACCGCCGTATACCCGTGTAACTCCGGCGGCAATCAGACCGACTCTGGCCGCTGCATAAAGATCAAAATACCAGTGCCCTGAGCGAGCAACCTGAAAAACATCGGCGTAGTCGATAGCCGGAGCATTTAAACGTAAAAATTGATCGCGCACCTTGTCATCAACTTCGTAGCTTTCAGGTCCGATTGCGGGCCCCAGCCAGACCACGACCTCGTCACCTTCAAACTGACGCAGCGCCTGAACTATGACGCCTGCCACAAGACCTCGCCAACCCGCATGCACCGCCGCAACTTTAGTGCCACCAGTATTGCAGATGAGTATCGGCAAACAATCGGCCGTCATCACCGCACAAACCTGACCGGGTGCCGAGCTGAATGCCGCATCGGCTTCGGGGTTAACGGATGCATTTGCAATATCCACCACAGCACTGCCATGAACCTGCTTTAACCACACTGGGTCTGCGGGCAGACCTGCGACTGATGCGAGTTGCCGTCGATTCGCTTGCACCGCAGCCGGGTCATCATCAACATGCGACCCTAAGTTTAGGCCGGCCCAAACACCGGTGCTTACACCACCCTTACAGGTAGTCGAAAGTGCCTTAACACTGGCAGGTACCGGCCAGTCAGGATAAATAAACTCAGCAGTATCGGTATTGTTGTTCATGGCTTATCACAAAAAACCCAAAAGGCCGGGTGCAGACACATCGCTTAGCTGCGATCAGGAATCTCAGGCCAGGCCATCGCATCAAACTCAGCGGCGCTGTATTTTCCGCCAGAAATCACCCGCAAAAGATTCAATAGGTCATCGGGCAATTGAGATTGCAATTGCATAGGCTCACCACTTATAGGATGTGCCAAAGCAAGACGGCTGGCGTGCAAAGCTTGCCGTTTAAAGCCCCGCAACATTATCTGCAAATCTTCGCTAGCACCCGAGGGCATTATCAAGCGACCGCTGTATTGCGGATCCCCTACCAGCGGGTGATGCTGGTGCGCCATGTGCACTCGAATTTGATGCGTCCGGCCGGTCTCCAGACGACAGGCTATAAACGTAAACCGTTCAAAGCGCGTTAGCACCCGATAATGGGTAACTGCTGGGCGACCACTGTGGTGCACCGACATTTTTGTTCGTTGCGTCGGATGACGTCCGATGGGTGCATCAACAACGCCCCCGGCAGTCAGTCTTCCCGCACAAACCGCACGATACTCGCGGGAGATTTCGCGGGCCTCCAGGGCTCGCACTAATTGAGTGTGTGCCTCAAGAGTGCGGGCAATCATCAGCAGGCCGCTGGTGTCTTTATCGAGCCGATGAATTAAGCCTGCCCGCGGCAACGCGCCTAACGCCGGGTCGTAGGCCAGCAATCCATTGACCAAAGTGCCCGCGGTATTGCCTGCGCCCGGATGAACCACCAGACCCGCAGGCTTATTTAAGACCAGCATATGCGCATCCTCATACACAAAGCTCAGCTCCATGGGCTCAGGCTCGACCTCAGTGACCTCGGTGGCTTCAGCCAACAAAGACAGCACCTGCCCTGTGCGCACAGACTTTCTCGGCGCAACCTGCGCGCCATCCAGTGTGGCACTGCCATCCAGCACCCAGGCTTTCAGCCGCGAGCGCGAGAACTCCGGAAACAGCTTCGCAAGAACGCTATCGAACCTTGCGCCATTAAGCGCTTCGGGGACTTCGGCGGTGCGGGGCTGATCGCTCATATTGGTTTTCCACGGGCTGCAAAAGGCATGAATGCTTAGCGAGGTAATAGTTTACGGTATACTGCGCCAATTCGCGCATTAGCCGGGACGGTGCCTGACTGCAGGCACCTCACCCTCCACTCAGCGCAGGGTCAATTACTAACGGATTTCAGCATGCATCGCCTCGTTCTACCCTTAATGCTATGGCTTACAGCGGCGCTGGTCGTTAGCGGCTGCAGCAACGGCAAAAAAGACAATCGCGACATGCGATCTGATGCCCCTAAGCTTATGCAAAAAGGCAATAAATCGCTTAAAGCTGGCAACTGGTCACCGGCGATTAGGGCCTATGAAACACTGGAGGCTCGGTTCCCGTTTTCCAATGAGACCAAGCAGGCGCAGCTCAATCTAATCTATGCCTATTACTCCAACGCTCAACCTGAAGCTGCGATCGAAGCCACCGAACAATTCGAGCGAGAAAACCCGACGCATCCGCGTATGGATTACGCACTGTACATGCGTGGCTTAGCGCAATTTAGTGGCGAAAAAGGACTAAGCCACAAATGGCTGCGCGTGGACATCAGCAAACGCCCACCGGTGGGTTTGCAAGCTTCGTTTTCTGCATTCCGCCAGTTAGTGCGGCGGTTCCCCGAGAGTGAATATGCGGCTGATTCGCGCCAGCGAATGATTTTTCTGCGCAATCGTTTGGCCGAGCACCAAAACCACATTGCGCTTTATTACTACAACCGGGGTGCCTATATTGCCGCGTTGAATCGAGCCAATCTGGCGCTGACGAGATACGATGGAGCGCCGGACCTTGAAGAGTCGCTGGTCATTATCGTGAACTCTTACCGTAAATTGGGCATGCAGGATCTCGCTGCAGATGCCGAAAAGGTTTTGCGGCTAAACTACGGCAATGTTCAGCTCACTGAGCTAACGCCCCCCTGGTATGCATTCTGGAAATAAGGCTTGGGGCTTAGTGCTTGCGGCCGTAACCCGAGGTAATGGGGTAACGCCAATCGCGGCCGAATGCCCGGCCACTAATGCGAACTCCAGGTGGGGACTGCCGGCGCTTGTACTCGTTACGCCGCACCATGGATAAAATTTCGCCCACGAGTTTACGATCAAAACCGCGTGCGGCGATCTCATCCACCGAACAATCTTCAACGATCAGCGCATCGAGTATTGCATCGAGCGTTGCGTAGTCAGGCAATGAGTCGCTGTCTTTCTGATCGGGCCTCAATTCGGCCGAAGGGGCACGGCTAATGACCCGCTCCGGAATGACAGGTGAGACGGTATTCCGGTAACGCGCCAGTTCGTAAACCTGAGTCTTAGTGCAATCTTTAATTGGCGCAAATCCGCCGGCCATATCACCATACAAAGTGGCATAACCCACAGCCATCTCGCTCTTATTACCCGTAGTCAGAACCATACGCCCGGTCTTATTAGATATAGCCATCAACAAAATGCCGCGACTGCGCGCCTGAATATTCTCTTCGGTAGCGTCTTCGCCAAGTCCTGCAAAAATTTCCTGCAATTGATGATTGGTCGCATTAACCATCGGCTCAATCGGAATCTCATGGTACACAATGCCCAGAGCTTCAGCTTGCGTGCGGGCATCTTCCATGCTCATGCCTGAGGTATAGCGATACTGCATCATCACCACCTGAACCGCATCGACGCCAAGCGCGTCAACGGCAATCGCCAGACACAGCGCCGAGTCAATGCCGCCAGATAAGCCCAGCACAACGCCATCAAAGCCATTCTTTCGCACATAGTCACGAACGCCCAACACAATGGCCGCGTAGATGCGGGCAGCCGAATCTTGCAGGGGCACCGTATCGGCATCAGTGATCTGCGGCGATCCGGAAATATCCAAGCCCAGAGCAAATATGCCATCAACAAATGAGGGGGCACGCATGCCCAATGAACCATCACGATTGACGGCAAATGAACCACCATCGAACACCAGCTCGTCCTGACCGCCAACCATGTTCTGATAAATAAAAGGCACCTTCAGCTCACGCGCACGATCTGCCAATAGAGCTTCGCGATGCGCTTGCTTACTGCCCTCATAAGGGGAGCCATTCAGCACAATGCAAACTTCAGCGCCTGCAGCAACAGACGCAGCCGAAGCAGCTGGAGTCCAGATGTCTTCACAAACCAGAATGCCGACCTGTGTACCGCCAATATCAATAACCAGTGGCTCAGTGCCAGCTTTAAAATAACGCTGCTCATCAAATACGCTGTAGTTAGGTAATAACCACTTGCGATAATTTGCCTGCAATGCCCCATCGGCAAGCACTGCCGCTGCGTTATACAAACACTCTTCGGCGTATTCCGGATAACCAACCAATACAGTAATGCCGGTGGCAGCTGCAGTTACCTGAACCATAGCGTCATCAAGCTGATAACGCAGACCCTGATGAAACAGCAGATCTTCCGGGGGATAACCGGATAAAGCCAGCTCCTGAAACACAATTAAATCCGCACCGTGAGTGTCACGGGCGGACTCAATGGCGGCAATAATCTGCCGGGCATTGCCCGGCACGTCACCGACTAAGGTATTAATTTGGGCCAGTGCTATTTTAAGTTTGGCCATAGCGCACTCCGCATGGAGCAACAGCAATCAGCTGCCCAATAGTTCCAGCATGGCACTGCCAAGCTCGGCTGGCGACTTCACAGTTCGCACACCGGCAGCCTCTAAAGCCGCATACTTCGCAGCTGCTGTGCCCTCACCACCCGAAACAATCGCACCGGCATGGCCCATGCGTTTGCCCTTGGGCGCGGTCACGCCAGCGATATAACCGACAACCGGCTTCGTAACATGGTCTTTAATATAACGAGCTGCAGCTTCTTCATCGGTTCCACCGATTTCGCCAACCATAATAATGCCTTCAGTCGCCGGGTCTTTTTCAAACAGCTCTAGGCAATCGATAAAGTTCATGCCGCGCACCGGATCCCCACCAATACCAATGCAGCTGGTCTGCCCCAGACCATTGTTTGTGGTCTGATAAACCGCTTCATAAGTGAGTGTGCCAGAACGGGAAATAATGCCGATTTTGCCCGGCTTATGTATGAAGCCAGGCATGATGCCTATTTTGCACTCGCTGGGAGTTATCACTCCCGGGCAGTTCGGACCAACTAAGCGGCAATCGTAATCGGCCAATGCCGCTTTCACTTTCACCATGTCCAAAACGGGAATACCTTCAGTAATACAGATAACCAACTCCACCCCGGCATCCGCAGCTTCCAGAATCGCATCGGCAGCGAAAGCGGCGGGAACATAAATCATACTGACATTAGCACCGGTAGAGGCAACCGCTTCGTGCGCGGTATTAAATACTGGCACACCGATGTGTTCTTCGCCGCCGCGCCCTGGGGTAACACCCGCAACTATCTGGGTACCATAATCAATGCACTGCTGAGCATGGAACGAACCCTGACGGCCGGTCAGACCCTGCACTATAATTTTGCTGTCTTTATTTACAAGAATACTCATTATCTTTGTCCTTAATTTCGGCGCCGGGTTCAGGCTACTGAGGCCACAACTTTCTTCGCAGCATCGGTTAGATCATCTGCAGCAGTAATTGCGAGGCCACTGTCTGCCAACATCGCTCTGCCCTTCTCAACATTGGTACCCTCAAGGCGCACCACTACTGGAACAGATACCTGAACTTCTTTAACCGCCGAAATAATGCCTTCAGCAATGACGTCGCAACGAACGATGCCACCGAATATATTAACGAGTATAGCCTCCACCGACTCGTTGCTCAGAATCAATTTGAACGCAGCAGCAACACGCTCAGGTGTCGCGCCACCACCCACATCGAGAAAGTTTGCCGGATTACCGCCGTGCAATTTAATAAGGTCCATAGTGGCCATCGCCAAACCTGCACCATTCACCATGCAGGCAATGTTGCCGTCGAGAGACACATAGTTAAGGTCATGCTCACTGGCTGCCAACTCACGGGCATCTTCCTGGGTGGTATCACGCATGGCGACCAAGTCAGGGTGACGGAACAATGAGTTGCCTTCGATCCCCACCTTGGCATCCAACGCAAGCAACTTGCCTTCGGCATTAATAATTAAGGGGTTAATCTCAACCATTTCGCAATCGCATTCAAAAAACATGCGATACAGGTTGGCTGCAATAACGGCAAACTCTTTCATCTGCTGAGGGTTCAGACCCAGCCCGTAACCCAGCTTGCGCGCTTGCCACGGCTGAAAGCCTGCGGCAGGGTTCACGCTTAAGGTAACAATTTTCTCGGGCGTTGCTTCAGCAACTTCTTCGATATCCATGCCGCCAGCAATAGAGGCCATGAAGCCCACCTGCTCGGCAGCGCGATCCACCACCATACTTAAATAGAGCTCGCTGGCAATGTCGCTACCGGCCTCAACAAACACAATATTAATGGGCAGACCCGCTGCATCAGTTTGTTTGGTAATCAGGCGGCCACCGATAAGTTCTTTAGTGGCTGCTGCTACTTCGTCAAGACTGCGGGCTAACTTTACTCCGCCGGCTTTGCCGCGACCGCCGGCATGCACCTGAGCTTTAACCACCCAAAGACTGCCGCCTAAGCGTTTCGCAACCTCAACGGCGCCTTCCGGCGTGTCGGCGATATCGCCGCTGGAAACGGGGATATCGTAGCGGGCAAATAGCTGCTTCGCCTGGTATTCGTGCAGGTTCATGGTTTATGTACTTCCTGTAAGGATGATTGCCTGAGCTTGTCGGGAGCCTCAGCAAGGTCTGATGAGTCGGTTAACGCGCATATTGTGGGCGAAACAAACTCGGAGTTAAACCGTTTCCCGCCAAATCCCGCACAGATTTTCTACTTTGAGTTGTTACAATAACCGGACATCAGCCTGAATCGGGAAGAAAACTGGCACATGACAAGGATAGAGAAAGGTATAGGCTCAATTCCTACTGCCGCCGGTAGCGGCCCTATTTCTGCCCGTACAAAGTTCAGTTTGCGGGTTTTGCGCCTGGTCGTTAACCTGCGCGTGCTCATTGCCTTAGGGCTATTGAGCGTCAGCCTGCTGGCATTAAGCCCACCTCTACTGGGTTATCGCTACCCCGAACTCTATCAATACACGGCTTTTTTCTACCTGCTGGCATCCTCTGCTCTTGCGCTGATTATTTTACGAATGCCTGAAAAAGCCGAGCCTGCGGCAATCTGGCAGCTCATCATTGACGTTATTGCCATTACTGTCATTGTTCATGCCAGCGGCGGTGTGCGCAGCGGGGTTGAAGGGCTGTTGGTTATTTTTGTCGCCACAGCAGGCATTACGCTGCCACGCAAACTGGCTTATTTCGGCGCGGCCATCGCGACCCTCTCGATATTGGCAGAGCAATCTCTTTCTTACTCGCAGGGCATGACCGACACCGGCGATTTCGTTCAGGCGGGTATCTTCGGAGCGATCATGTTTCTGATTGCCTTTGGCACTCAGTCCCTGCTCCGGCAAATTGATGACACAGAGGAGCTCGCGCGACAACGCGGCATTGACCTGGCGGATTTAGCGGAGCTCAACGACTATATTATTCAGAATCTGCGGGAAAGCATCGTGGTGGTCGATGCAAGCGGCCAGATCCGCTTACTGAACCAATCGGCTGCTGACCTGCTCAATACTGCACCTCTGGGCACCGGCACCCACCTTAAAAGCATCGCCCCGCAGCTGAATACATTACTTGAAAATTGGCGCTGCAATGCCGAGGGCAATACGCCCACCTTTTTAGCCAGTGACGGCACACTCATTAATACTTACATTGCGCCGCTGGGACCGAATAACAGCGGTCCTGCGTTATTGTTTCTCGAAGATGCCAGCATTCTGGTCGACAAAGTTCAGCAATCTAAACTGGCGGCGCTCGGGCGCCTGAGCGCAAGTATCGCCCACGAAATACGAAACCCAATCGGCGCGCTCAGTCACGCCGGACAATTGCTCGCCGAGTCACCCTCCATCGGCAAGCAGGAGCAACGGTTTCTCGATATCATCGAGAAGAACTCCAAACGCGTTAGCGTTATTGTCGATAATGTATTAAATATGTCGAGCAAAGACGTGGCCCATCCGGAGCAGTTCTCGCTCAACGACTGGTGCCGAGAGTTCATTGCAGAGTTCGTTAGCACGGTTGAACTTAATGAGGGTGAACTCTCTGTGCATGCCGATGAAGATGATGTAATGGTCAGAATAGATCCAGGCCATCTGCATCAGGTTGCCTGGAACCTGTGTGACAATGCCATCAAGGCCGCCAGCAATACCGAAGGCGGCATTGCCGTCGAAATGCACGTTGGGCGGGGGTTGAATAACCGCAGGCCTTACCTGAAGATTGTTGACCATGGCCTGGGCGTGCCAAAAGACCTTCAAGACAATCTGTTTGAACCGTTTGCCGCCGGTCCCGATGGCGGCACGGGCTTAGGTTTGTTTATATGCCGTGAACTTTGCGAGCAAAATAAGGCAACATTGAACTACCTGCCGGGCGATAACGATGGCAGCGTTTTTCAGGTAGTGTTTGCCGACCCCAGTCGATGGGACGTTTAATACGGAAGCCGAATTATGGATAAACCATTAGCGCTGGTTATCGACGACGAACCGGACATCTGTGAACTGCTTGCCATTACGCTCGAGCGCATGAATGTTGCATCTGACATTTGTGGCGATCTTGCAATGGCCAAAGCCGCGTTAAAGGCCAAGCGCTACCAGCTCTGCCTCACCGACATGCGGTTGCCCGATGGCGACGGGCTTGATTTGGTTGAATGGATACAAAAGGAGTCGCCGTCCACTCCCGTTGCCGTGATCACCGCCCACGGCAATATAGAAACAGCCGTTCGTGCGCTCAAGCTGGGGGCTTTCGACTTTCTTTCAAAACCGGTCGAGCTTAAGACACTGCGAAAACTCGTCGGCAGCGCCCTGAAACTTGGCGTCGCCGGTGAAGGCGAAGCCAAGCTGTTGGGCGAATCAAAAGTGATTAATGACGTACGCAAAATGATTGCCAAGGTTGCACGCAGTCAGGCACCTGTGCATGTCAGCGGCGAATCAGGAACGGGTAAAGAGCTTGTATCACGAATGATTCATGAACAGGGCCCGCGCGCTGGCGGCCCCTTCATACCGGTGAACTGCGGTGCTATTCCATCAGAGCTTATGGAAAGCGAATTTTTTGGCCACAAAAAAGGTGCGTTCACAGGCGCCGTGAGTGATAAAGCCGGCCTTTTTCAGGCCGCGGAAAGTGGCACATTATTTCTTGATGAGATTGCGGATCTGCCACTGGCTATGCAAGTCAAGCTGCTGCGGGTGATTCAAGAAAAATCGGTTCGGCCTGTGGGCGGCACTGCAGAAGTTGATGTGGATGTTCGCATTCTAAGTGCAACACACCAGAGCCTTGCCAAGCTGGTGAGCACCGGCGAGTTTCGAGAAGACCTTTATTACCGGATCAACGTTATTGAACTCAAAGTACCGCCCCTGCGCGAGCGCGGTAAAGATATTATTTTGCTCAGCACTGCTATTCTTGAAAAACTCACCGCAGATATGCAGGTCGAAGACTTGAAGCTCATGGAATCCGGGGCAAAAAAACTACTTGGCTACAACTTTCCCGGAAACGTCCGCGAACTGGAAAACCTGCTCCAGCGTGCTGCAGCCCTCTGCGAAGACAGCAGCATTACCGCGAAGGATATTCACATCACTAACAAGATGCCAAGCGATGCAGATGAAGATAATATCCTGGAAGACAAACTCGAGTCCGTAGAGCGTAATGCCATTATTAATGCGCTCGCAAAGTGCAAATACAATAAAACGGCAGCGGCCAAAGAGTTGGGCCTCACGCTAAGAGCCCTGCGCTACCGTATTGAGAAGCTTGACATTAACTGAGTCGGATCAGCCCAACTCTGCAAAAGCCAGTGGCTCAAATACGCGGGTGACAAAAATTGTCACTTTGTGACATTTTGCGTCACCAAAAAAGGCGCGCATTACCGAGCTGAATCACACCGCAAGACGTCTGTAAACAATATTAGCCATGTAAAACAGAGCCTTAGCTCTGATGCTTGCAAAGCTGGCACGGCACTTGCAGTATTTTTGGTAATGGCCGCCTGGTCACTGCATCCAGCTTATTTATTTTTTATGGAGATAAAAATGAAAACAATCCAGAAGGGTTTTACCCTCATCGAACTGATGATCGTGGTTGCGATTATCGGCATCCTTGCGGCTATCGCAATTCCTGCTTATCAGGATTACACCATCCGTGCACAGGTTACTGAAGGGCTGTCACTGGCTTCTGCTGCCAAAACCGCAGTTGCCGAGTTCTACATGAACGAAGGCGAAGCTCCCGCGGATCGCGATGAAGCCGGCATGGACGATGATGCAACTGCGACAAGCGGTCAATATGTAGAAAGTGTTGATGTTACAGACGGCCTAATCACCATCACTTATGGGAACGAGGCTAATGCTATAATAGATGGCAATATTCTAACTCTTACCCCTTATGAAACAAGTGAGTTTAGCGTCGTTTGGTACTGCGGAAACGCTGTTGACGATGCGGATGCCGCCTACGCACTGCTAGGCACTTCAGGTGGTAATGCTGCTGTAGATGGAGTTACTGATCTGGACGAAAAGTATCTGCCTTCCACTTGCCGCTAAGTGTTTCGACCAAGAAGATCGTAGAATAAACCGTAAAAGGTTATGGGTGAGAAAAGGGGCTTTAATTAAAGCCCCTTTTTTTGCCCGGAGACCCAATAGGGAACTAAAATTCATCGCATTTCGAAACGCCCTGACTGCGTCACCTGGCTTCAGAATTTTGCACAATGCACTGCCGAAAGCACTGATGCCGGCATCACGAGATGCCTTGCCACTGAGCCTCCCAACCGGTGCATCTTCGAACTGAGTCCGTCTTTGCCTGCGATGAAATCGAGCGAAACGATGCTCGTCGCCTCACCAAGCATCAGCAGAAAGCCCGTGCTGCTTGACTTGTGACGCCCTAACTCGTCGATTTGCTGAGAACTTGTTCACAATACCGACTTAACATAGTTGCCCGATTGCAGATAATGGGTGAATATCAACAACCGCATCGGTATTTGGCGTTACTGCACCTTGTTTAATCCGGAAAAACTATGGCCACAAGCGCATCACAAGCAATACTCACTGGACTCTCGCACCGCTTGGTAGCCGATAAGATACTCGATGAGTCCGCGATGATGGAAGTCGTCATGGAGGCGCGCAGCCTTGGTCAGAGTCTGGTGTCGCATCTGGTTGACAAAGAAATCGCTGATGCAGGCACAGTGGCCACTGCCGCGTCCCAAGAGTTCGGCGTGCCGTTACTTGACCTCGATGAAATAACTCTTGATGTCGACGCCGTTCGCGCCGTTGACGCCTCACTTATAACCAAGCATCGTGTACTGCCCCTTTTACTGCGCGGAAAACGCATCCATCTCGGCGTTTCTGATCCAACCAACCTCGCTGCAATTGATGAGATAAAATTTCAGTCGGGGCTGCGCATTGAACCTGTTGTTGTTGAATATGACAAGCTAAAAGAAGCCATTACTCATGCGCTCGAGGCAGTCGATGATTCGATGTCTGATCTGGACGATGATGAGTTTGACCTCGAAGCATTAGAAATCACCTCAACAGAGGTTGAAAAGGACGAAGTAACCAAAGACGATACAGACGATGCGCCGGTAGTACGCTTTGTTAACAAAGTCCTGCTGGATGCCATAAAACGCGGCGCCTCAGACATTCATTTTGAGCCCTACGAGCAATCCTTCCGGGTACGCACCCGACTGGATGGTGTATTGCGTCAAATAGCGACTCCGCCTATCGCCCTGGCAACCAAGGTCTGCGCGCGCTTAAAGGTCATGTCCCGGCTTGATATTGCTGAGCGCCGCATACCTCAGGATGGCCGAATTAAGATGCGGCTGTCAAAAACACGCTCTATCGATTTTCGCGTGAACACCTGCCCGACATTATTCGGTGAAAAAATAGTACTGCGTATTCTCGACCCGAACAGTGCGAAGCTTGGCATTGATGCCCTCGGTTACTCCCAGCAACAGAAAGACCATTACATGGAGTTTCTTGCCAAACCCTACGGCATGATTCTTGTTACGGGGCCCACAGGCAGTGGCAAGACTGTGTCGCTATACACCGGCCTAAATATTCTTAATACCGAAGAAGTTAATATTTCAACCGCGGAAGATCCTGCCGAAATCAATCTTCCGGGCGTAAATCAAGTGAACGTTAATCCGAGAGTAGGATTAACATTCCACAGCGCGCTTAAAGCATTTCTACGCCAGGACCCGGATGTCATTATGGTGGGTGAAATTCGTGATCTCGAGACCGCAGAAATCTCAATTAAGGCGGCACAAACCGGGCACCTTGTTCTTTCTACGCTGCACACCAATGATGCCCCGCAAACGCTCACGCGCTTAGTCGATATGGGGGTTAAACCCTTTGCGATTGCAACTTCGGTGCGGCTGATTATTGCTCAGCGACTGGCGCGAAAACTCTGTAACAAATGCAAAGCACCGGTCGACATACCCTCGGCAGCACTCCTAAAAGAAGGCTTTTCGCAAAAAGAAATCGATACCGGCATTACAATTTTTGGTCCTGTAGGCTGCAAATCCTGCGATCGCGGTTACAAAGGACGTACCGGTATTTTTCAGGTTATGCCAGTTACCGATGCCATTGCCCGTGTCATTCTCGAAGGCGGCAATGCCGTTCAAATTGCCGAAGCTTCAGAAGCAGAGGGCATTTGGGATCTGAGGCGCTCAGGGTTAGAGAAGGTAAAAGACGGGCATACGAGTTTGGAAGAGGTCAACAGGGTTACAATCAGCTAAATGCCGGCGTGGTTGACGAAAACCATCCGACGGACTGACTCAAAATACGATTACAGGCCCTTGGCATTAGCTCGGGCATCGCGAAAATGAAGACGGTGAGTTATGGCACAAGCAGCAGTTAAACAAATCACGTTCATCTGGAAAGGCCTCGACAAGCAAGGCAAGCCAATCAAAGGCAAATTGGTGGCTGCGAGTGAAGCAGCCGTGCGCAACCACCTGCGCAATAAAGGCTTCGTCGCAAAGAAAATCCACAAGCAAAGCACACTGTTCGCGGCGTCGAGTCGAATAGGTGCGGCCGATATCGCAATTTTCAGTCGCCAACTCGCCACCATGCTCGCTGCCGGCATACCGCTGGTTCAGGCTCTAGACATTGTCGGCAATGGCCATGAAAACCCGGGTATGCAAAAGCTTATTTTAAGCATAAAGACAGAAATTGAAGGCGGCAATACCCTTGCCTCTTCGCTTGCCAAACACCCTCTGTATTTTGATGATCTGTTTGTAAGTCTGGTGGAAGCTGGTGAACAAGCTGGTGCTCTGGAAACACTGCTTGATAAAATTGCCACCTATAAAGAAAAAACTGAGGCCATTAAAAAGAAAATTAAAAAAGCCCTCTTCTACCCAACAGCGGTCATGGTTGTAGCTGTCGTGGTAACTGCAATTTTACTGATTTTTGTTATCCCTGAATTTGAAAACCTGTTCAATGGCTTCGGTGCCGACTTGCCGGCATTTACGCGCATGGTTATCGACCTGTCAAAGTTTATTCGAGCTGAAGGTATCTGGATTGTTCTTGGCATAGGTTTCGCCAGTGCAGCGTTTATATATTTTAAAAAGCGGTCCAGAGCAATGCGCGAAGTGCTCGATAAAATTGGCTTAAAGCTCCCAATTATTGGCAGCATTCTGACCAAAGCCTGTATTGCACGTTTCGCCAGAACCCTGTCCACCATGTTTAGCGCTGGCGTGCCTTTGGTTGAGGGATTGGAATCGGTGGCCGGAGCGACAGGCAGCATTGTTTATGAGCAGGCCGTGTTGCAAATCCGTGATGAAGTCTCTACGGGCATGCGACTGCAGCAGGCAATGGAAAATACGGATAAATTCCCTAACATGGTTATCCAGATGATCGCCGTTGGCGAAGAATCTGGTTCTCTCGATGAAATGTCCTCAAAGGTTGCCGACTTCTATGAAGATGATGTGGATGCTGCAGTTGATGGCATGTCCAGTTTGCTCGAACCCTTAATCATGGCCATTCTCGGTGTGCTAGTTGGCGGATTGGTTGTAGCGATGTACCTGCCCATCTTTAAAATGGGCGCTGTGGTTTAAGCGTAACCGCCAACCATGCAATCTTTTCTAGCTATTTACCCGCCACAGGTGCTGATCCTATTCGCTGGCATTCTTGGGCTTCTGGTTGGCAGCTTTCTCAATGTGGTTATTTACCGTTTGCCGGTGATGATGGAGCGCGGTTTTCGTGTTGAGGCTACGGGCATACTGAATGGTGAAGTGGCGGCGCTAAAAGAAGCGGAAGCTCAGAGTAGATTTAACCTTGTGGTGCCGCGGTCACGCTGCCCAAAATGCAAAACTCAGATTACCGCTGTACAAAACATTCCGGTCATCAGCTGGCTGGTGCTCCGCGGAAAATGCGCCCACTGTAAAATGCCGGTCTCGGCTCGCTACCCGGTCATAGAAGCCGTTACCGGTATGCTTACAGCACTGATCATTTTTAAATTGGGTGCTAACTGGGCTGGCATCGGTGGCATGTTATTGCTGTGGTCGTTAATCGCTCTTACCATGATCGATTACGACACTCAGTTACTGCCCGACCAAATCACTCTACCGCTTGTCTGGTCGGGCATCATATTTAGCATGATTCCGCATTCAGGCGTATTTCCCGCGACTGACCTCCAATCCAGTATTTTCGGTGCTATTGGTGGTTATCTGGCCCTGTGGAGCATCTACTGGGGCTTTAAATTGATCACCAAAAAAGACGGTATGGGGTATGGCGACTTTAAGCTGCTGGCCGCATTAGGTGCATGGTTGGGCTGGCAACTGCTGCCGGCCATTATTCTGCTGTCCGCCGTTGTCGGTGCGCTAACCGGTATCGCCATGATTCTGTTTTCAGGTCATAAACGGGAAGTACCCATTCCCTTTGGGCCCTACCTTGCAGGCGCCGGAATTCTCGCTATGCTGTGGGGAGAAGAACTTAATATGTTGCTGGGCAGTACAATCAACTGATCATTAAGTGAACTAGGCAACACGAGGTTATTAGAGTGCCAGCAACGAGGCAACTTTCAGCGCTAAAGGTCGGTCTCACCGGCGGCATCGCCAGTGGCAAAACCACAGTTGCTAATCTGTTTGCCGAATTGGGTGTTCCGTTAATCGATACCGACATTATCGCCCGTCAAGTTGTGCTGCCAGGCGAACCCGGATTAGCCCATATCATAGAGACCTTCGGGCATGATGTACTGAATACCGACGGGACGCTTAATCGGGCGGCGCTTAGAACTCATGTATTCAATGATCAGCAGCAGCGCAAGCAGCTGGAAGCAATTTTGCATCCGCTGATCCGCCAAAACGCCCTGCAGGCCGCGGAAAGCCTTAACGAACCCTATTGTCTGATCGTTGTGCCACTTATGTTCGAAAGCGGATTTAACCAACAGGTTGACCGGGTATTGGTTGTCATTACCCCTCCGGAAGAACAACTTCGTCGCCTGATGCACCGAGATAAAAGCGATGAAGCCGAAGCGCTACGCATCATTAATTCGCAGCTCAGTCATGATGCACGAGAGTCTGCAGCGGATGATCTCATCCATAATAGCGGTGAACCGGCTGAACTGGCTCATCAGGTAGAAGCGCTCCACGAGAACTACCTAAAGCTCTCTATGCAACGTGAACCAGGCCAGCCATAGTCAGATGCCAGCGCTCATGACTCCGTGCGGGATAATGCATGCCCAGCTAGGTGCGCTGCGGCTTAGACACCGGCGCAGTGGATTTGCGGTCGGAAGACGGATAGAGCAGAATAAGAAACGAACCAATAAAGCAGGTGCTTTGGCTAGCTCATGAATCAGGCAGCAGAATTAGTGTCACAAGCAACAAGTGGAAATCAGTTCCTCTATGAGCAGCCGCTTAACGAGCGTATGCGTACTTTTTTGCGTCTCGAATTTCTCTATACACAGCTCCTCCATAGCTTCGAAGAAGAGTCTTCGTGGGCCAGTAGAAACTGCATTAGCACTCTACTCGATATCGTGGCAATCCTTGCCAGGGGCGATGCTCGGGGTGATGTACTAAAAGAACTGGAGCGGCAAATATTCTTACTAGACCGCTATCAACTCAGTAATAATGTTGACGAAACCCGACTTCGCGAAACCATTGATAAGCTGCAAAGTCTGCGTCATGAATTAAATGAAGTTGGCCCTACATATTTGCAGCCGCTGCGCGATAATGAGTTTTTAAATTCAATTCGTCATCGCAGTGCCATTCCGGGCGGAACCTGTGCATTTGATTTACCCGACTACACTCATTGGCTTCGCAAGAACTACAGTACGCGTTCTGAGACAATAAAAACGTGGCTTCAGATTGTAAAGCCACTCTGTGATAGCGTCGGAGAATTATTGTGGTTACTGAGGAACAGTAATCCACCAGAAACATGCTCGGCGACTAATGGCGTTTATCAACATGCACTAGAAAAAGGTAGCTCGACATCTTTGATCAGAATATCGATTGATAAATCGTTAAATGGTTATCCCGAAATTAGTGGCAGTCACCACCGCTTTACAGTGCGTTTTATGAAATGGAAGCCGGAAGACGGGCGTCCTGTGCAGTGCACCGGGAACATCGATTTCACACTGACAATCTGCTAAGCCAACAACGTAATCAAATACTCTGCGATTGGCCGGTCGGCCTCTAAAATACCTGATTGCATCAGTCTTTCTGGCGAAACCCAGCGCAAAGACTGTCCCTCAACACCCTTACCGTGTAACAGTTCTGACTGCATATTGCGAACAATAAGCACCTCTAGATCAACGATTCTGTCCGGGTATTCATGGCGATGGCTCATCAATGGCTGAGCGGAAGCAAGCTCAACACCCAACTCCTCTTTCAGTTCGCGAAACAGCCCCTCAGTCACCGACTCATCGGCTTCCACCTTGCCGCCGGGAAACTCCCACGCGCCAGCCATATGTTTGCCCGCAGGTCGCTGTGCGATGAGCACCTCATTCAATGGATTTACTAACACACCAACAGCCACAACCAAAAGAGGCTTTTCAGATGATGATTGCGATGACATAGAAAGCCTAAATTTTACAGATCACAGCTTAGGAGAGCTTGCCGCAACATTGTTTAAACTTTTTACCGGAGCCACAAGGGCAAGGGTCATTGCGTCCTACTTTCGGCTGTGAACGGACGAACGGTTCATCTGTGGCAGCCACTGGCGCAGAGCGATTGGTTTGCAACTTCGTCTGCACGGGTGCGGCTTGAGGCAATCCGGGCAATCCAGCTGAAGCATCGGCATGTTGCGCACGCATTTTATCTTCTGATGGTGCCTGCGCCTGCATAGCAGCAACATCCTCTTCACCGCGAATTCGCAGCTTAGATAAAAAGCTAATAACCTGATATTTAACTTGATCCAGCATCATGCCAAACATTTCAAAGGCTTCGCGTTTGTATTCCTGCTTGGGGTTTTTCTGCGCATAGCCACGCAAGTGAATACCCTGGCGAAGATAATCAAGTGCCGCTAGATGCTCCCGCCAATGCGAGTCAAGCTGGCGCAACATGATTTCCTTCTCAACCTGCCGCATAACATCTTCGCCAACCTGAGCAGCCTTTTCATCAGCCGCAGTCTGCACGAGCGCAATAATCTGGTCCGCAAGCTCATTGCGATCAATTGAGCTATCAGCATCAAGCAGTCCCTGAACATCAATGCGGTCAGCAAACTCAAGTTCCAAAACTTGGGCCAACCCAGCAATGTCCCAAGTGGCTGCTGGCGTCTCAGGTGGCAGATGCTCGTCAATGACAGTACCGATGACTTCTTCACGAATGCCGGCAACTGCATCACCAATGTCTTCGGCTTCCATTAATTCATTTCGTTGTTCATAAATGACCATACGCTGATCATTCGATACATCATCAAACTCCAGAAGTGATTTACGCACATCAAAGTTATGCGCTTCGACCTTGCGCTGAGCGCGTTCAATCTGACGGCTCAATAAACCACTCTCAATTGCTTCGCCATCACGCATACCTACCCGCGACAACATAGATTTGGTGCGGGCAGGATCACCGAATATCTGCATTAAGCGATCTTCCATCGCCAGATAAAACCGGCTTGCGCCTGGATCGCCCTGACGGCCAGAGCGGCCACGCAACTGATTATCAATACGGCGTGACTCGTGACGCTCAGTGCCAATAATATGCAACCCGCCAACCTTCACTACTGCTGCATGACGCTGCTGCCAGTCCTCATACAACGCTGCCTTATCACTATCAGTGACATCGCCCTCAAGCTCGCTCAATTCCACATCGAAATTACCACCCAACACGATATCGGTACCCCGGCCCGCCATGTTAGTAGCAATTGTCACGGCGCCAGGACGACCTGCTTCAGCAACAACCTGGGCCTCACGCTCATGCTGCTTAGCATTCAATACCGAATGAGTGATTTTTTGCTTGTTCAGGACATTGGAGAGCAGCTCCGAAGTTTCGATAGACGTGGTACCAACCAGCACTGGCTGTTTTCGCTCACGACAATCTTTAATGTCTTCAACGATCGCCGCGAACTTGTCGGTTTCAGTGAGATACACCAAATCGGCACGATCATCACGGACCATGGGGCGATGCGTGGGAATCACCACGCATTCAAGGCCATAAATCGTGAGAAACTCAAAAGCTTCCGTATCCGCAGTGCCGGTCATACCTGATAACTTCTCATACATACGAAAATAGTTTTGAAAAGTAATCGAAGCAACCGTCTGATTCTCTTCCTTAATCAAAAGACCTTCTTTCGCCTCAACGGCCTGATGCAGTCCATCAGACCACCGACGCCCCGGCATAGTGCGCCCGGTAAACTCGTCAACAATAACGATCTCGCCGTCGTTCACAATATAATCGACATCTTTATGAAACAATGAATGCGCGCGCAGCGCAGCGGTTAAATGATGCATCAGGCGAATATTGCCGGCATCGTAAAGACTCTCGCCCTCACCCAATAAGCCGGCCTTTGCCAACAAGCCCTCGACATGCTGATGCCCCTCTTCTGTCAGATAAGCCTGCTTAGACTTTTCATCCAGAGAGTAATCGCCCTGACCTTCTTCTTCCTGCTGCTGCGCCAGTTCCGGCAACAGCTTATTAATACTGGCATAGAGGTCGGTGCTTTCTTCGGACGGTCCGGAAATGATTAACGGGGTCCGGGCTTCATCAATAAGAATTGAGTCCACTTCATCAACAATCGCGAAATTGCGCTTACCCTGCACCTGATCGTCAATCCGGAATGCCAAATTGTCTCGCAAATAATCAAAACCAAACTCATTATTGGTGCCATACACGATATCAGCCGAATAGGCTTCCTTCTTCTCCGAGTGGTTCAGACCGCTTTCAATAATACCAACGCGCATGCCAAGGGATTCAAACACCGGCATCATCCACTCAGCATCACGCCGGGCAAGATATTCGTTTACCGTAACCACATGAACACCGTCGCCTGATAATGCGTTGAGATAGGCGGGTAATGTGGACATGAGCGTTTTACCTTCACCCGTGCGCATTTCTGCGATCTTGCCCTCATTCAGGACCATGCCTCCGATCAACTGAACGTCGTAATGGCGCATGCCCAGCGTTCGATCGGCAGCTTCGCGAACTGCAGCAAATGCCTCGGGCAGGACATCATTGAGGCTGGCGCCATTCACAATCCGCTGCCTTAACGCATCGGTCACAGCGCTCAACTCTGTATCGGGCAGCGCTTTATATGTATCGGAGAGCGCATTAATCGCATCGACCTTGCGCGCATACGCCTTAACCATGCGCTGATTGCGGCTACCAAAAATCCGGGTAATGAATTTGATCAACGTGCGTCCCTTGCAATAGTCGATAATGAACTGCTCTCAGGCAGCCCGTTACAATTAAACTCTGATGGTATTGCTGGCATCGGCCGAAATAGCTAGCCTGCCCTCCGCGGTGTTATTTTACTCACTTATGCGCGCCGCTTGAGCGCTATTTGAAGCGGATTTACCTAGTCATTAACAAATTTAAGCGGATTTACGGACTTACCGTCTTTATGGACTTCAAAATGGAGGTGTGGGCCCGTGGCCCGGCCAGTCGAACCCATTAATGCAATGGTCTGTCCTTGACGAACCGTTTCTCCCAAAGCAACCAAATTCTTTTGATTATGCGCGTAAAGGGTGACGTAGCCATTCCCATGATTAATTTCCACTAAATTCCCATAGCCATAGCGCTCGCGTGACCAACTCACTACACCGTCCGCAGCTGCAACAATTTCTGTTCCGGATTTTCCAGCAAAATCCAAGCCGCCATGCCAAGCCTGCTTGCCGTTTATCGGATCAGTGCGGCTGCCATAGTAAGACGACAACCAACCCGACTTAACCGGACGTCCGCGAGGATGCACACGCTGGCTTACTTTACGGTTCATCATGACATTCTCAAGCACATTGAGCTGCTGTTCACGCTGCACCAACTCTTCTGACAGAAGATCAAGATCGAAAACCAGTTCAGACAACTTAGTATCGGCACCGGTTTCTGCATCCGGGTTAATGCCGCCGGCAGCAGGGTGACGATCAAAGTCAAACTCTTCAGCTTCAATACCAGCCATACCCGTCAATCGACGACCCAAGGCATTCAGACGGATAACGTTGGCATTCATCTGACCAAGACGAAGCGCCAATGCATTGACGTGATTATTAGCATCACGACGCGCAATATCAATTGCATCACGCTGTTGCTCTAATTCTGCTCTGAGTTCAAGCAGCTCGTGGTTAGCGCCTGCAGTTGCGCTCGTTAGCCAATACCCAGCAGCAACTCCACCTGCAAAAACCAAACCGCAGGCAATGCATGAAACCACTGACAATGGCAAAGGCAGGCGCAGAGCTCTTGCTGCTGCACCCTGCCGAGTGTAGACAATCCGATTCATCCAATCCTCTCCGCTGCTTTTATACAGCTAATCGCAGCAGCTTCCTCCCAGAAACAAACTGTTTTTTCGTGCAAACCGTTTATATTTTTCATTATGCAGCGCCGCTATCTTAGACATGGCTTACTTCATGAGCCCTTAGATCGGTGGCTTTGCGTCCCTGCCTTTCGGCAGGTTTGCCCAATTTGTCCACGAACTATGCTAAAAATGAGCCCTCAAAACAAGAAATAGCATCCGGTTTTAGGGAAATACGCTGTACTTATGTCAAATAAAGGCCCAAAAACTCTCGGTGAACTGGCATTGAACTCACATTCTGCGTTCGGCCGCTTGCATCGTGAGGCAGACCGACGCAGCCAATTAATGAGTCATCTTTGCGGACAGCTCCCCGCAGATATCGCCCCAGGGGTAAACTCATGCAACCTCGGTGCAGACGGCGTACTCACTGTATTTAGTAACGGCCCGGCATGGGCATCGCGATTGCGTTTTGAGGCTGAACAAATCCTGAGCATCTGCCGTGCGCAAGAACCGTCGATTTCAAGCGTTAAAGTACGTGTTAGCCAGAACAGCTGGGCTTAAAAAATGTAAAAAAAAGCCAGCTATTAGCCGGCTTTTTCTCAACTGAAACTGACTGCTCAAACGGACACCGCTGCAGCTGCGGACGAGTAAGCTATTGGCGATTTACCCACATCATCGAATGTGACTTCTTCATAATCACCACTTTTTAATAACTCACGCAACAACCTATTATTAAGATCATGGCCCGACTTATAGCCAACAAACTCACCAATCAAACTGTGCCCCAGTAAATACAGATCACCTATAGCATCCAATATTTTATGCCGCACGAACTCGTCTTCATAGCGTAAACCATCTTCATTCAAAACTCTGAAGTCATCGAGCACAATAGCGTTATCAATATTTCCACCCAAAGCCAATCGCCGTGAGCGCATGGCTTCAATATCACGCAAAAAACCAAATGTTCTTGCTCGGCTTATTTCTTTCAGGAAAGACGTCGTCGAAAAATCGATACTTGACTCAAGTGTGTGCTGCTTAAAGACAGGGTGATCAAAATCGATTTTGAAATTAACCTTAAAGCCTTCATGAGGGTCAAACTGAGCCCACTTGTCATCTTCTTCGACACGAACAGTGTTGGTAATACGAATAAACTTCTTTGCCGCACCCTGCTCTGCTATACCGGCTGACTGCAACAAAAATACAAATGGCGCTGAACTGCCATCCATAATTGGCACTTCAGGAGCGCTCAGATCCACATAAAGGTTATCGATTCCCAGCCCGGCCAGCGCGGCCATTAAATGCTCTACCGTCGATACTTTGGCATCACCATGAATGAGGGTGGTTCCCAGCATGGTTTCGCCGACAATACGGGCGTCGGCAGGCACATCCACGGGAGGGTCAAGATCAACCCGTCGGAAAACAATGCCGGTATTCTCTGCGGCCGGCCTCAAGGTCATATAAACCTTCCGGCCGGTATGCAAACCAATACCGGTCGCCCGGATAGAGTTCTTTAATGTCCGTTGTTTTAGCATTAATTCCTGTATTCGTTAATTAAAACGACATATCCCGATTATATTGACCGCATTAAGCCCCGAAACAACTGACGTTGAAGACCGTTTAATGAGCGCACTCAGCACGCCTCTCACCGCTGCTGCTCATTTATCACGCTCCAGCAGCGACCGAACCCCATGTTTTTGTTAGCAAATCATTAAGCAGCAGCGCCAACAAACAAGCGCTAAGCTACCGCATCTGATGGCTTCGTCGAACCGCAGCTATAATTTAGGCTGCAAAATTACCACAGCCCGACGAAGCCACGCAAGCGGCCCTAATCGACTTGGCGACGTAAAAATGCCGGAATATCAAGCATTTCCAAATCATCCGCCGCATCAGCTGCTGCCACATTGGATTGCTGATGTCGCATCCCCGGTGGCGTGTCATACTGCGTGTAATCCGTAAACTCGGTGTCGATCGGCTCTCCCGTTGTGCCATCACGCACCGCGGTCACTTCAGTAGGCTGCACCACCTGCATAGGCGCCACTTCTGCTGGCCGACGTGCCGGCTGCCCGAGGCCTGTTGCCACAACAGTAACCCGGATGCTGTGGTTCATTTCTTGATCGATAACAGTACCAATAACAACGGTTGCGTCATCAGATGCGAACTCTTTCACGATATTACCGATGGCAGTGAACTCACCCAGACCTAAGTCTTCCGATGCTGTTACGTTAACCAAAATACCGTTGGCGCCGGCCAGATCAATATCTTCGAGCAGTGGACTTGATACTGCTGCCTCGGCCGCTTCACGTGCCCGGTCATCGCCACTCGCGATGCCCGAACCCATCATCGCCATACCCATCTCAGACATGACAGTCCGCACATC
>JAQWPD010000091.1 GCA_029245525.1 Gammaproteobacteria bacterium
TAGATCTGAATAGGCACGCCGTTATCACCCGACTGCAATTGACGCACAATGAGTGTCATATCCAAGCGTATTTTTGGATGATTTTTTAGGTAATTATAGGTGTACGCACGGAAGGTTCCGATGTTGGTGAGCCGGCGCAAATTAACATCGCTTTCACCGGGCGAATTTAGCCCGGCGTTATAAGCCTGAAGGTCCGCTTCCTTAGTTGAAATGTAATCCTTCAACAAAGCGAAGTCACTGAACCTCTTGAACTCGTCATCGGTTAACAAACGGATTGAAGTAATATCAATATTAATTGATCGCTTAATACGCCGGCCACCGGACTCCTCCATACCACGCCAGTTTTTAAACGCGCCACTGACCAGCTTATTGGTTGGAATAATGGTGAATGTCTTGTCAAAATTCTGCACTGTCACGTTATACAAGGCGACATCAACCACATCGCCATTGGCGTTATACGATGGCATTTCCAACCAATCACCCACGCGGACAATTTTCTGGCCGGTTAATTGAACGCTCGCCGCGAGCGACAACAAGGTATCCTGAAACACAAGCATTGCAACGGCGGTCATCGCACCCAAACCACTCAACATGATGACCGGCGACTGATCAATCATCACAGCAATGATAAGAATGATGCTCACCAGCCAGACCCCAATCTGGGCAAGTTGCACAAAGCCTTTAATCGGCCGCTCACGCGCTGCTGGCGTGACCTCATAAATGCAATTAAAAGCGGCAAGTGCACTGTTAACGGCCATAGCGATAGCCGTTATAATCCATGCAGCAGCAACATTCTGCGTCACCTTATCCACCAGATCAGGCACATTAGGCACGAGCAGAATACCCCTGTAAATAAGCACAGCCGGCACAATCTGCCCAAGCTTACTAAAGGTCTTTTCCTTAACCAGCGCATCATCCCAAGTGGTATGCGTTCGGGTGACCAGCATCCGCACCAGAGCCACCCACAGCCACTTGGTAATAAAGGCCGCCGCAAAAGCAGTCAGCATAAGGATGGCCAGCCCGGCGATCATGGGCAGGTAAGGATTAAAATCAGCGAGTTTATTTAGCATTCGTGGAGTTTACCGGAAGCGGTTGCCATTTAGCGAGATCAACAAGCCCTAGCGATTAGGCAAGCCCCGCCTGCGCTGCAACAGCACGGCCCGCATCACCAGCCAGATGAGCGCAGCCAGAATGGCGACCAGCACGTAGCGTAACAACAGCACTCGTGGCAGATGTTGCAGCTGTTCCACATGCAGAGAGTAATAGATCACTGCACCAAGCAGCGTGCCGACAACAATCGCAATACGATGCCAGCGCTTAAAGGCGATGCCTGGCATCTGCGTAACGATAAATATTCCCAAGCCCCCGAACAAAAATTGTGCCCAGTTGGGCCCGCCCTGCCCGGCAACGGCAAACCACGCGACGGTTGCGCCGTGAACCACCACAAAGAACTCTAAAAAGCCGGTCCACCAACGATTCACATGCGCGCGAGTCATAAACAAACTGCCCTGCACGAACAGCATGAACATATAAAAGAACCCCATCAGATGCCCCGGCGTGGTAGCCACCGGGTGATACCAGAAGGTGTAGGTGATCGCCCAGGCAAAGTAATAACCATGATACTTGCGCACCATCGGCCCAACGCCTGACGGCACCAGCGCTCGCTTGCCGAAAAATACACCGCGGCGATCGTTCTCCATAATAATAATTACAAACAACATGAGCGCAACTGAGGCCAGCGCACTGAACTCCGGGACATCCTGAGCGAGACCGTCATACGTTAAACGAGTTTGAATAATGTGCAGGCAAATAAAGACAGCGTTCAGCAGCAATGCCTGCACATTGATCGAATGCAGACCCTTCACGTATTTAAGGTTTTGCGATTGAGCCTTACGAATCAGGTACCAAATACCTATCTGATGACAAGCATAGAGCGTCCAAACAACTGAGCGACTAAAGACCGAAGGGTCGGGCAGCTTCCAAGGGTAATCGAACATAAATGCCCGTGGCTGCAACTCGAAACTCTCCCAAGGCCCAAGAACCATGATCAGACCCATGATAATTGCGATGAACAGCAAGGCCCACCAAGGCTGCCAAGGCAAAACCCCTGGCTCATCAACTGCGAAATTATCACTCAAAGCCATATTCCATTGCATTAATCTAAGGTGAAGAGCTTACCGCAAGCCCCAAGGGATTTGCCCTAATTTAATATAGTTTTAATTTACTGGTGTTTATACTGTTAGCCGGCACGCCGATTTTGGTCTTATGAAGCATCTCAACTAAGATCTGAACAATTCTCACCAGCCTTGACTCTAAGTGGCTTGCATGGGCTGCAGCCTGCTGCCCTTAGGGGGTAACAACATGCCCCGTCGATTCTGCGCTTACTTGCGCTTCAGTCGATGGCTCTGCTATAAAATTGACAAGCTTACCCAAGAACCCATTATTGGAGCACCCCAATCGTGCCAGAAGCACCCACTCCACAGCCACCTAATCGGCTAAGCCTCATGATCGTTATGATCTTATTCTCGCTTTTTCTAGCATTGGTCCTTGGCGAGATTGGCTTAAGGGCTATGGGATTTAAACCATGGGCCCCATGGACACTCATGGAAACCAGTGTCGACAACCGACATGTTGCCGCTATGCTCGCCGAAAAAGACGCCGTTCGCGGCTGGCAAAACAGCCCGGGTAGCTACACCTATTCTGGCTACAGTCCCGAAGTGGCAGAAATCGTTGTGAATATTAATGACGATGGTGGGCGGGCAACC
>JAQWPD010000043.1 GCA_029245525.1 Gammaproteobacteria bacterium
GGTTTCAACGCGGTTCACCGTGCTGGTGAATTGGCCATCGCTGAGTCGGGTGGTGAGCTGCTGCCCGGGCTTGATGCCGGCCGTATTGGCCATGATTTTGCCGTTTCCGCTATCACTGACAATGGCATAGCCCCGATCGAGCGTGGCCAGCGGACTGACCGTGTGCAGTTTGCCTGCCTGCACCGCGAGGCGGTGGCTGCGCTGTTCAAGTGTCTGCTGAATAACCGTTTGCAGGCGGGCCCGCAAAAGCCCCCGTTTTTGTTGCTTATTTTGCACTGCAGCCTTAGGGGAATTCGATCTAACTTTGTTCTCTAATGCATTGATTTCTATTTTATTTAAATTGATTTTATTGAGCATGCTTTGCCGCAATCGTCGTCTGAGTTCATCCAGTAATTGGCTGCGTTGCTGGAGTACTGCTTGCGGCGAACAGCGGCTTAGGCGATGAGCCGTTTGGCTCAGACCGAGTTCCAGTTGCGAGACGAGCAGGGCTGCCGAGCGTGCAACGCGGCGCTCAAGTTGCTGCAGATTCCGCATCCAGTCATCGCGGTCAGGAACGGCCAGTTCGGCAGCCCCTGAGGGTGTCGGCGCCCGCAGATCTGCGACCAGATCAGCAATAGTGAAGTCGGTTTCGTGACCCACCCCTGAGATTATGGGGGTCTGCGCCGCAAATATAGCCCGCGCAACGATGTCTTCGTTGAATGCCCACAAATCTTCGAGTGAGCCGCCGCCTCGAGCCAGAATGATAACGTCATGCTTGCCGTCAGCCACATTAATGGCCTCTGCTATTCGTATTTTGGCGGCATCGCCCTGCACGGCAGTCGGGTAGATCACCACCGGAATGGCTGGAAACCGACGCTGCAGAATGTTCAGGATGTCACGAACAGCAGCGCCGCTGGGTGATGTGACAATGCCGATGCTCTTTGGCAGGGAAGGAATGGGTTGCTTTTGTTCTGCGGCAAACAGCCCTTCGCCAGCGAGTTGCTGTTTCAGCGCCTCAAATTGTCGCCGCAACTGCCCCAGACCGGCTTCTTCCATATGGTCGGCAACGCACTGATATTCGCCACGAGCCTCATAAATGCTCACTTTGGCGTGCACCAATACCGCCATGCCGTTGACCGGCTTGAAGTTCAGATTGCGGTTAGCGCTGCGGAACATGGCACAGCGAACCTGGGCGCTCTGATCTTTGAGGCTGAAATAGATGTGTCCGGACGCCGGCAGGGCCAGATTGGAGATTTCGCCTTCCAGCCAGACTGTCTTTAAGCCGCTTTCAAGCAGAGACCGGGCCTGTCGATTCAGTTCGGAGACGGAAATGATGTCGTTTGCGGCGGGTTGGCGCATCGCGGGTGTTGTCCTGTTGGGCGGGTTTATGGGCAGCGGCAGGGGCTCTTAACTGACGCAATAGCCGTTTTTTGGCTAGTTTTAGCCGTTCAATGCCAGTCTACAGTTTACGGGGTTTTGCACAAAGCGTAATATTGCGGGTTAACCTGATAGGGTCACCTGCCGGCGGGGACTCTCAGGTATAGAATCCACTCTATTGAGAGGCGGTTCGGCAGCTTCGCAAGGCGGCCGGAGGATTCGTATACAGAGCATAAATAAGGAATGGTGAATCGCGATGCGAATTATTGAAGAAGCACTTACTTTTGATGATGTACTTCTTCAGCCGGCGTATTCGGACATACTGCCGCGCGAGGTCGAGTTAAAAACAAAGTTGACCCGTGATATTGAACTTAATATTCCCTTGCTTGCCGCGGCTATGGACACGGTTACCGAATCCCGGCTGGCCATTGCGATAGCTCAGGAAGGTGGGGTTGGCATTGTTCATAAGAACATGAGTCCCGAGGCACAGGCGAGAGAGGTTCGTCGTGTTAAGAAGTACGAGAGCGGCATGATTGGTCAGCCGATTACGGTTGATGCCGATAAGACTATTCGTGAAGTGATTGAGCTAACCAGCGCGAAGGGTATTTCGGGTGTGCCCGTTATGCAGGGTGGCGAAACCGTTGGTATTGTGACCAATCGCGACTTGCGTTTTGAAACCCAACTCGATGCCCCGGTGACCACGGTGATGACGCCCCGCGATCGTTTGGTCACTGTGCGGGAGGGCGCAGGCAGCGAAGAAGTACTGGCGCTATTGCACAAGCACCGCATTGAGAAAGTGCTTGTTGTTAACGAAAATTTTGCACTCTGCGGCATGATCACCGCAAAAGACTTTCAGAAGGCCACGGATTTTCCTTTAGCGTGCAAAGATGCCTCCGGTGCGCTGCGTGTTGGTGCCGCTGTCGGTACCGGTGGCGATACCGATGAGCGCATTCGTTTGCTGGTTGATGCCGGGGTTGACGTAGTGATTGTTGATACCGCGCATGGTCACACGAAGGGCGTAATTGATCGGGTTAAGTCCATCAAGCAGGACTACCCTGAGCTTCAGGTTATTGCAGGTAACATTATTTCTGCACAGGCGGCGCTGGATTTAGTTGCTGCCGGTGTCGATGGCGTAAAAGTGGGTATTGGTCCCGGGTCAATTTGTACCACACGCATTGTTGCTGGTGTTGGTGTGCCGCAGCTCACTGCGGTGGCTAATGTGGCTGAGGCGCTAAAGGACAGTGATGTTCCCGTCATCGCCGATGGTGGCATTCGTTATTCCGGCGATATTGCGAAAGCGCTGGCTGCCGGTGCGCATGCGGTAATGATCGGTAGCTTATTTGCGGGTACTGAGCAGTCGCCGGGTGAAGTGGAGTTATTCCAGGGGCGCTCTTACAAGTCATACCGAGGTATGGGCTCCTTGGGTGCGATGGGGCAGGTTCATGGTTCATCTGATCGCTACTTTCAGGATTCTTCCGAGCAATTGGAAAAGCTGGTGCCTGAGGGTATTGAAGGTCGTGTGCCATTTAAGGGCAGTGTCGTTGCGATTGTGCATCAGCTCATTGGTGGCGTGCGTGCAGCGATGGGCTACACCGGTTGCGGCACTATTGATCAGATGCGCACTAAGCCTGAATTTGTGCGAATTACTAACGCAGGCATGCGTGAGAGTCATCCGCATGATGTTGCTATTACGAAAGAAGCGCCTAATTACCGTACGGAATAATGCTCTCGCATTGATCCGACTATTGCTGATTTAACACGTTAAGGTTTTTCTACAGACATGGATAATCCGGTTCTGGAAGTTGCTGCACACCGAATTTTGATTCTCGATTTCGGCTCTCAATACACCCAGCTTATTGCACGGCGGGTGCGTGAAGCGGGCGTCTACAGTGAAGTTTTTCCCTGGGATGTTGATCTAGAGCATATAACCGAATTTCATCCTAACGGCATCATTCTGTCGGGTGGTCCTGAGTCAGTAAATCTTGATGAGCCGCCGAAAGCTCCGGCAATGGTTTTTGAGCTGGGCGTTCCTGTGCTCGGCATTTGCTATGGCATGCAGACTATGGCTGCACAGCTGGGTGGCGTGGTTGTGTCATCCAGCGAGCGTGAATTTGGTTACGCCACGGTCAATGTTGTTGGCTCGCATGGATTGCTGGAGGGCATCAAGGATGATTCCGATGAGCAGGGCGACCTGCTGCATGTTTGGATGAGCCATGGCGACCGTGTTGAAACTTTACCCGAAGGCTTTACTGCCATGGCGAGCACGGCGAATGCGCCACTTGCCGGGATGGCAGATGAGAATCGCCGCTTCTATGGTGTGCAGTTTCACCCCGAGGTGACCCATACCGACCAGGGGCAGCTAATTCTTGAGCGCTTTGTGCATGACATTTGCGGCTGTCCCGATACCTGGCGCCCCGGCAATATCATTGCGCGCAACATTATTAATATTCGCGAGCAAGTGGGTACCGATAGAGTCTTGCTCGGGCTGTCTGGTGGTGTTGATTCGTCGGTAGTCGCGGCCTTGCTGCATGAAGCAATCGGTGATCAGCTGACCTGTGTGTTTGTCGATCATGGACTGTTGCGTCTTAACGAAGGCGATCAGGTGATGGATATCTTTGCGAAGAACCTGGGTGTGAAAGTGATCCGGGTTGATGCTGAAGAAACGTACCTGAAGGAACTGGCCGGTGTAACGGACCCTGAAAAGAAACGCAAAATTATCGGCCGTTTGTTTATTGAGGTTTTTGAAGCCGAAGCGGCGAAGCTTGAAGGGATAAAATGGCTGGCGCAGGGCACAATTTATCCGGACGTTATCGAATCTGCAGGCTCAAAAACCGGCAAGGCGCATGTCATCAAGTCGCATCACAATGTTGGTGGCTTGCCCGATGATATGGCATTCGAATTAATCGAACCGTTGCGGGATCTGTTTAAAGACGAAGTGCGTAAGATTGGTGTCGAGCTGGGCTTGCCGAAAGATATGGTCTATCGCCACCCGTTTCCCGGCCCGGGCTTGGGTGTGCGTATTTTGGGTGAAGTTAAGAAGGAATACGCTGAGCTGTTACGCAAAGCTGATGCGATCTTTATTGAAGAGTTGCATAAAGCAGATCTTTACGATAAAACCAGCCAGGCTTTCGCGGTGTTTTTACCGGTGAAATCGGTGGGAGTGATGGGTGATGGTCGTCGCTACGATTACGTAGTTGCACTGCGTGCTGTAGAAACAATTGATTTCATGACAGCCCGTTGGGCGCATCTGCCTTATGACTTCCTAGGGCATGTTTCGACTCGCATTATCAATGAGATCGATGGTATCTCCCGTGTGACCTACGATATATCAGGTAAGCCTCCGGCCACGATCGAGTGGGAGTAATCTGGTGCCGTCTACTAGCGACGCGAATACCGACGAAAGTTTTATGCTGCTTGCTATTGAGCAGGCCAGATTGGCTGAAGCCAATGGCGAGGTTCCTGTCGGTGCCGTGCTGGTAAAAGGCGGCGTTGTTATTGCCGCCGCAGGCAATGCACCAATTACTTTGCATGACCCAAGTGCGCATGCTGAGATGCGTGTTATCCGTGATGCCGGGCAAGCGTTGCAGAACTACCGGCTGAATGACACCACCTTATACGTGACGCTTGAGCCCTGTCCCATGTGTGCCGGGGCTTTAGTCAATGCACGTGTTGGCCGGTTGATTTATGGCGCAAGCGATTTTAAAGCGGGCGCCTGCGGCACAGTTTATGACCTGGTTCGGTCGGCTGAGTTGAATCACCGGATGGACGTTCTGGGTGGGGTGCTTGAGGAGGACTGCAAAACCCTGTTGCAGGAGTTCTTCCGGGTTCGGCGTCAGTCTTCCTGATGTTGGTGGGCGTATTGCTTTAACTGCCTGTGATTATTTAAGTGATGGTTTCGGGTTCTGCGCTTTCTGTGAGCAGCGCTTCCGGTTCATCTTCCGACAGCCACTGCATAATCCGATAATAGGTCCGGATATTCTCGACATACTTTACCGGCTCCCAGCCACGCGCATACCCATAGGTGGTTTCAGAGTAGTACTTGCGCTTAGCCAGTAGTGGTAAGGCTTGTTTTACATCAAGCCAGCTGTTCGGATTGCCGCGCTGCTTTCGAACAATGTTTTGCGCATCGCGCAAGTGACCGTAGCCCACATTGTAGGCGGCCAATGCCAGCCAGGTTCGGTCAGGCTCACGAATCTGCGGGGCGATTCGCGATTTGAGTTGTTTCAAGTACGCCGCGCCACCATGAATACTTTGCTCGGGGTCAACCCGATCAGAGACGCCTAGCACACGTGCTGTTCTTTGGGTCAGCATCATGAGGCCGCGCACGCCGGTCGGGGATACAGCATTCGGGTTCCAGTGAGACTCTTGGTAACTCAGCGCGGCGAGCAGTCGCCAGTCGATGCCCATATTGTCGCCAGCATCAACAAACTTGCTTTGGTATTTTTTCAGGCGCTGCTCAATGTGCCGACGAAACGTTCTTGTGCCAACGTAGTCGAAGGCATTGTTATGACGATAATAGCGCTCTTTTATGCGCTGTAAATCACCGTTCTCCTCAATAAAAGCAAAGTATCGTTCTGCTTCTTCGATAAGGGACTTGTCCTGACGTTTCTGAAATGCCCACGCCAGCCAGTCATCCTGGCTAAGGGTCATAGCAACACTGATCTCAGGAATAAAGTTTTTGTACATGGAAACAATGGTTGAGTCGGCAACAGTATAATTGATGGTGCCATTGGCCACATCAAGCAATAGGTCAGATACATCTGAGTTGGGGTTTTCCACCCAGATGAATTCAGGCATCTCTTCCTGCAGCTTCTGCATGGTTTCGACATAGCTGGTGCCTGGCGCGACTTCCAGTATTTTGCCTTTAAGATCATCAAAATTCCGCGGACGGTAGTTGCCGCGCCGATAGATAAGCTGTTGTTCAACCTGCTCATAGCCAGGGCCGAAGTTCACCTGACGCAGGCGCTCCGGGGTAATGCTGAGTCCCGCTGCTGCGATGTGAGCTTTGCCACTAATGACCTCGGGAAGAACATCGACAAAACGTTCGGCTTCGTAGATCTTGAGCTCGACACCAATGAAGGTGGCGAAACCGCGGATCAAATCGTATTCGGGCCCTTCTGGGCCATGCGCACCTACGTAATAGCTGGTGGGCGAATTACGTGTCACCACACGGAGTTCGCCCTGCTGCAGAACCTCCTCCAGTAGGGTAGGCGGGCGCGAGCAGGTGCTCAGCAGTATTATGACTGTCAAAATGAAAAGTTTACGCATATATATAAGCGGGCGGTGCGTCGTCGGCACCTGTGAACTCAGCCGCTAATTTACCACGGCAGGCGACTATTTTCCCCCTGCAAATGTTCCGGCCTATTGGCTGGATAAACCTAATAGTTTCTTTTTTTACAGGGGCTTAGGCCGAATATTGAGGGCAGATGTTGCCTGAGTTTTGATTCTGCGGGTGCAGGCCCAAGCTATTGTATTTACAACAAACAGGGGCCATCAGGCCCCTGTGCTTATTGTTAAACGGCTCGGCCGACTCATTCGGCGTTTAGTTGAGAAACAGAGGTGAAAACAGCGCATCTTTTGTGACCATGCACCAAATAATGTAAACGGTCAGAAACGTTGACCCGATTCCACGAATTGCGGCCTGTTTTACATCACGTTTCGGATTCGCAGCATGGGTGTCTACGGCATAGCGGATGATATCCGGCACGAGTTGCAGCGCCGCCATAATCCAGAAGGCAATGTAGGCATCGAGGGCCCATGGATTGGCAAACAAACCACCGTAGTAAGTATCGACCAGCATTAAGCCAGCAAGGGGAACAATAATTGATGTTGGGCCGGTGATGCCCAGAGCCATCATGCGAAGCATGCTGCGCGCCATGATACCCGTCTGTTTGTCGCCCACCATTCTTACGCGCATAGCCCATACGTTGCTGAAGAAGGTGTGCCCGAAAAAAATAAAGCCGGCAAACTCATGGATAAATAACAGTGTTATTCGGCCAGATTCAGAATCATTGAGGCCAGAAGGTGCAGGAACGCTTATGCCCAAAAAGGGAATGGTGTACAGCGCCATCACAATAAAAAATAAGCTGTAGCGAATGATTTTGTCTTTATTAATAGCGTTGAGTTGGGCCGAGTCGTTCATTAAACGCGCTCCGAAATCGAATGGGCTAAGTAGAATGCTGCTAATCCTGAGCAAAAAGAGCGCCCTATACCATGGTTATTGCCTCTGGCGACTGCGCATTGGATTATTAGCCACTAGCTTTTGGTGGGTCGCCAGCCACTGAGCCACGCCGCGGTAACCACAATGGCGCCACAAATAATGGGTTCGCCGACATTGCCATAAATACCGCCGGTGCCCGGGTAGGGAATGGCGAACAGTGGTAATGCGCCAGCAGCACCGATAAACAGCCACTTCCAGCCACGTCGCCACCACAGAAACGCACCCAGGATAAGCGTCATAATGCTGAGCGTCATCGCGGGCCAAGGCATAATTTTAAAGCCGGCACCGATATCGGCATCGGCGCTACACGCAGTGTAGTCAGCGATGTGGGTGGTATAACGGAAGGTGTCAGCAAAGCATGATGGGTAGAAGCTGGCCTGTGAAAACAAGTAGAGGTCGTGAATGCTGAAGTAGGTCGCAAGCACACAGAAGGCGCCTATAAACCATTTGCTCTGGGCAATTTTGAATTCAGCCAGACGTGCCATTGAACCAATTGCGATGATGGTGGCCGGCAGCAATACATAGTGGCCCATGAAGCGCACAAAGTTCAGCGCGAGGAGTGGCTGGCCATCGCCGAGCGTGCTGCCCAGGCTAACTGTAATGTTGTCGAACCAAAGCAGCGATAGTGGAACAGTGGATAAGATTAAGGCCGGTGTCGGAAACTTTTTGCAGAGACTCAGTGCCCAGAGTAATAGAGCTATATCGACAATAGCGATGAAAAAATAACTTATAGAATACATGTCTGACTCCGGATGAGTGTGGCTATGATTGCGGGTAAGAACGGCGAGTGGATGAACCAAGCCTCAGGGAGTGGTTAAACGCAGAAGACTGCACGGCCACTCATAAAAAACACTCCCGCGGCGGCCATTTTAGGCGATGATCTGATAATTTGCTAGAGGGTTGGCCCGCTTACAAAGGGCGGTGAAGACAGTGAAGAGCGCGATCTATGATAGTGCCATGCACGGATGCCTGTCCAAGGCTGACCCATGCATATATTGTAGGTGCTCGCAGCTTATGGGCTTACCAATTTTGCCCGCTTTATCTGCCTGGCAATTTTTCGGGTTAGCGTGTTGATCATCTCTGATAGATCAGTTTGGTTTTCCGCCACTGAGACGATGCGGTAAATGGTTTTATTGTTTTTGGTTTGATTTATATCGGTAGTGAGCGTTAAGTCATAGACGGGAACTTTGTAGTCCTTGGCAGCTATATCTGCTGTGTAGTCGTACTGCACAAAGTTAAATGTGTTGTCGGTGTATATTGATTCGTAGAGTTGCCCTGTGCTGCGATACACTTTCGAATCGGTTTTGCTGGTGATCTCTTTTTGTGCCAAGCGCTGTTCGGTGACCCGGGTCACGATGACGCCGTCAATGTTATTATCGAGCACCAGTTGTTCGACCATCGCGCTGGTTATCTCGGCATTTGGGGCGAGAAGGCTGGAAGCCGTAAATAAGGTGGTGGTATTGCCGTTAAGACGCCTGCGCAGTTCGCTGTCAAACTGACGGCGGCGCGACGAATCGCGTGCCAGAGTAACAATTAATAGCCGGTTAAAACGCTCCCCTCGGGCCTCTGTCTCTTCCCAAGTTCCTGAAACCGTCGTCCTGCCCGCGCAAGCAACCAGCCCCGCTGCGGCAATCACAAGTAATATGAGCTTGACTCTCATGGGTTTGTCTTCACCTGTATTCTGGCTCGTTCATGGGACTCTCCTGCTGGGAGGCTCAGATAACACCAATGCTGGCAAACATTTAGAGATATTGCAAAGTGATATTTCAACATTGCCTGTCATCTCAGTAAATGGTGAATGCGGCTTTGCGGGTTCGCACGCGGGGTATTTGGCTTGCTCAAAGAGGCTGCACCGAATATTCTTCCCTCTGGTCTGCGCCGGTCCTCTCGCGACAGCACGCCGTGAACTCCGCCAGGCCCGGAAGGGAGCAACGGTAGCGGCAATGTTGGGCGCCGGGATGTGGCTGGCGCGGGCCTTCTCTTACTTTCGATCTCCACAGGCTACAGGCTGAGCAACAATGAGTTATCTGGCACTGGCGCGTAAATGGCGACCCGGCACCTTCGCCGACCTGGTTGGGCAGTCGCATGTCGTCAGAGCCCTAACCAACTCGCTCGAGTCTGATCGGGTTCATCATGCGTATCTGTTTTCCGGTACCCGTGGCGTGGGTAAAACCACAATTGCACGAATTCTGGCCAAAGCACTTAACTGCGAAAATGGGGTGGTTGCGGAGCCTTGTGGCAAATGCAGTGCCTGCTTGGCTATTGATGAGGGGCGTTTTGTTGATCTCATAGAGGTGGATGCCGCCTCGCGAACCAAGGTTGATGATACCCGTGAGCTACTCGAAAATGTTCAATACGCGCCGACTAATGCCCGTTATAAGGTATACCTCATCGATGAGGTGCACATGTTATCTAACAGCTCCTTTAATGCGTTACTTAAAACCCTTGAAGAGCCTCCACCGCATGTAAAGTTTTTGCTGGCAACCACCGATCCGCAAAAATTGCCGGTTACCGTTTTGTCGCGTTGTTTGCAATTTAATCTTAAACGTCTGCCCACCGCGTTGATGTCTGATCGCATGGCAAAAATATGTTCCGCCGAGGGCCTTACTGCCGAGCCTGCGGCGCTCACCCGCTTAGCCCGTGCTGCTTCAGGCAGTATGCGTGACGCTCTGAGTCTGTTGGATCAGGGCCTGGTGTTTGGTGGTAACGAGCTCAATGACAATGATACGGCCGAGATGCTTGGTAGTCTTGATCAGAAGCACATAGGCAATCTTTTAGACGCGCTTATTTCTGCTGATGCCACTGAGCTTATTGCTCGTATTAGAGCGCTTGATGAGCTTGTGCCCGATTACGCGTCGGTTCTTAGTGATCTTGCTTCAGCCTTGCAGCAGATCGCCGTGATTCAGCTTGCTGGTGCCGCCGCTTTAGACCCCGATATGGACAATGACGCCCTTGAAGGTATTGCCGGGCAACTCGATGCCGAATTGGTGCAATTGTATTATGAAATTGCTTGCGCGGGTCGTCGTGATATTTCATTGGCACCAGAACCACGCTTAGGCTTCGAAATGAGCTTGTTGCGTATGTTGGCTTTTAGTCGTGGGCCTGGCGTCTTAGCGAGTGACGGCGGTGGCGGCAGCACGCCCGCAAAAGCCCCGGTCAGTAAGCCAGCAGTGACCAAGCAGAAACCTTCCACACCTTCTGCCGCCCCAACATCGACGCGGTCAGCGGCAAAGGCGATATCGGCAGCACCCGTGCTGAATTCGTCAGAAGATTGGCTGCAGTTGGTTGCGGGTTTGGGGTTGAGTGGCATGGCCGGCGAGCTGGCAAAGCATTGCGCTTTAGTCAGCTTTAACAACGGCGTTATTGCCCTCAGCATTGATGCCGCTAATGAAGCGTTGCTTACCGACAACATGAAGGGTCGAATGCAGGACGCATTGCAGGCTTGTTTCAGTGATCCGTTGAAACTGCTGTTTGAACCTTGTGCGGCCCAAGCATCACAGTCCGCAGATACCATTGCGCAGCGCCACGAAGATGCAAAACAGCAACAGCTGGATACGGCCCGAGATGCCATCAACGGCGAAGCTGCGGTGCAGGATTTAATTAAGCGCTTTGATGCTACTGTGGATGCGTCATCAATTGTGCCAAATACCGGTAAGTAGTTAAATTTTGATGTTAAATGCGTGATTGCCGATTTACTGATTAGCTTGACGTGTGATTTTGTAAAACAGACAGAGGTGGATTGATGAAAAACCCATTGGGCCAGATGATGAAGCAAGCTCAGCAAATGCAGGAGCAAATGCAGGAGGCTCAAGCCGCGCTAGCCAGTATGGAAGTTGAAGGCCAGGCGGGTGGCGGCATGGTAAAAATCAAAATGAGCTGTCGCCATGAGGTGCATGCCATTGATATTGATCCGCTCCTGCTGAATGATGATCGAGAAATGCTTGAAGATATTCTTATAGCGGCATTTAACGATGCTTTGCGTAAGGTGGAAGTCACCACTAAAGACAAGTATTCAGGTCTGACCTCCGGTCTGGGTTTGCCGAGCGGTCTTAGCCTCCCGTTTTAATAGCCGCTGAGCTTTTATTACCATGGCTTATTCACCATTATTGCAAGACCTTTTGGAAGCGTTGCGCTGCCTGCCCGGTGTCGGTCCGCGCACGGCGCAACGGATGGCGTTCCGCCTGCTTGAACAGGAACGCGATGGCGGAAGACGCCTGATCGCAGCCATGCAGAAAGCCTTGGATGAAATCGCGGAATGCGGCCAGTGCCGTATGCTCTCCGAAACCGAGTTGTGCTGGATTTGTTCTGCACCTAGGCGCGACGCTTCAACAGTATGCGTGGTGGAAAGTCCGGCAGACGTTATTGCTGTTGAAGATTCGGCTTCCTACAACGGGCATTACTTCGTGCTTATGGGCAGGCTGTCCCCGCTTGATGGCGTCGGTCCCGAGGAATTGGGATTGCATTTGCTCGAGGCTCGGATGGACAGCGGTGATGTACAGGAATTGATCATTGCAACAAGTGCGACAGTTGAAGGCGAGGCCACTGCCGGTTATCTGGCGAGCCTTGCTCATCAGCGGAACATTCAGCCAACACGTATCGCGCACGGTGTGCCGTTGGGTGGCGAATTGGAGTTTGTCGATAGCAGCACGCTGTCACTAGCGATATCAGGAAGGCTCAGCCTGAGAGAGGATTAGGCTCTCTCAATTATTGTTCAGGGTTCCATCTGTGCTCCCTCGGTCATGTGATACAGGCGTTTGTAGCTCTCATAGCGCCGTGCACTAATCACACCGTCTTCAACGCCTGATTTAACGTTGCAGCCCGGTTCTCGCAGATGCTGGCAATTTGCAAAGCGGCAGTCTGCCGCGGCACTCATGATCTCGATAAATCCGGCTTGCACTGCACGCACGTCAGCGAAATAGGGCAAGAAATCACGCACACCCGGCGAGTCAATTAGCCAGCCGTTTTCAGGCAGTCGATGCATCACCGACGCAGTAGTGGTATGCCGTCCTTCCAACGTGCCCGAGGACAGTTCAGCCACAGCTACGGTTGCAGAGGGCAGCAGCGCGTTAATGAGTGATGATTTACCAACCCCTGATTGACCCACCAGCATGCCAGTATGCCCCGCCAGATGTGCGGCAACATCGTCGATGCCTTGAGTGAGTTTGGTTGAAGTAAGAGCGGTGCTATAACCCAGTTTTCCGTAGGCCAGCAGCTCCTGTTCGGTGGCGGTATCGAGCTTACCGGGTAGATCGGTTTTGTTTCGTAGAATGCCAGCATCACAGCCCATTGAGTGGGCAGCTGCAATGTATCTGTCGGTGAGAAAAAAGTCCGGTTTGGGTTGTGACGCGATCACCACCAGAAGTAGGTCGAGATTCGCGGCCAGAGGGGCAGCATTACCCTTGCGGTCAGGGCGCCGCAATGTATTGCGACGCTCTTCGATAGATTCAAGAATCATATCCGTGCCGGTGTCAGGCTGGCTCCAGATAACAATATCGCCACACACCGGTTTGAGCTTACGGCCCTTGAGCAAAAAGCCGGTTTCTGTTCCGTCATTGAGCAGCAGACGGCCACGTTTGCCGTAGGCTGCGATGACCAATGCTGCTTGTTTTGCCGGGTTCTGGCTCATACTGGAAAAAGGCTCTGCATGTTTGCGTATAGCTCTTGAGGATGTTTGTTAGAATTATCGCACGATTGCACAGGGACAAGGCGAGAACTATGGCTGACAGTAGGCTGATCTGGATTGATTTGGAAATGACCGGGCTCGATACTCAGAACGATTCGATTATTGAGATTGCAACTATTGTTACCGATGCGAATCTTGTCGTTGTCGCCGAGGGGCCGGTATGTGCTATTTGGCAACCCGAGGCAACGCTTGCGGCTATGGACTCGTGGAATACACGTCAGCACACTCAATCGGGTCTGGTGGCGCGGGTGCGAGACAGTAATACGAATGTGCTCGATGCCCAGCAACAAACGCTCGATTTTCTGGAGCCGCTGGTGAGGCAGGGTGTATCACCGATGTGTGGCAACAGTATCTGCCAGGATCGTCGGTTTATGAGCCGTGAAATGCCCGAGCTTGAAGCCTACTTCCACTATCGAAATCTCGACGTCAGCACATTGAAGATTTTGGCGAATCTATGGGCTCCCGATGTGGCGTCTGGTGTTAAGAAATCGTCCGAGCACCTCGCTTTGGCCGATATCCATGATTCAATTAAAGAGCTCCGGCATTATCGCGCTAACATGTCCCGCATTTGTTGAAATGGACGCTTGCTGCTGTGCTAAAGTGAGTCGCGGATGACCGTGGGGACTCTCATCCGGCCTCTATCTCACCTTAATGTATAAAATGAAACTGGTTGAAATGTTGATAAAAAAACATCTATTGGCGACTTTTGTATCGCTGTCATTGCTTCTATTTGCCGGTGCTGTTGTGGCTCAAGATCGCTGGGTAACTGATCAGGGCGAGTTCACAATGCGCTCTGGAAAAAGCACCAGCAATAAAATTGTGCGCATGCTGAAAAGTGGTATGCGCGTCGAGTTGCTTCAGACGGATGCTGAGCGTGGGTATAGCCTAGTGCGTATTCCCGGAGGTCCGGAGGGCTGGGTAGTAAGCCGGTTTCTGCTGAGCTCGCCGCCCGCATTGGTGCGCTTGCCGCAATTGGAAAAGGATATTAGCCGTGTTGCGGAGTTGTCGGACGCCAAGCAGGCGTTGCAAATAGAGGTTCGTCAGCTTGCCACTGAGAATAAAAATCTGGCAGCGGAGCTTGATAGAATTAAGCGGGTTTCAGCCAGCGCAGTTAAGCTCGATAGAGAAAATTCAACCTTGCGTTCAAGTCTTAGTGCAGCACGTTCGGAGATCTCCGAACTTGAAGACGATAACCGCAAGCTGGGGTCAAAATCGAACCGTGAGTGGTTTGTTGTTGGCGCTGTGGTGCTGGTGTTTGGTGTGCTGATGGGCTTGATTATTCCGCGTTTGAAAGTGCGTAAGAAATCGAGCTGGTAGTTAGCGGCAGAACACTGTTCGGCGAGCGCGAAGTCTGGACGGCTCATACTGAATGAGGAAGAGGGGCTGGGTGCGGTGATGTATCCAGCCCCTTTTCGTATTGTCGTTTAAACTTTTTCGACGCGCTGACCCGCCAGCAACATCCAGGTTTCTACGATGCTGTCAGGGTTAAGCGACATGCTCTCGATACCCTGTTCTAGAAGCCATTCGGCAAGATCCGGATGGTCCGAAGGCCCCTGACCACAGATGCCCACGTATTTTCCGTTGCGTTTGCAGGCATCAATTGCCATTTTCAACATGGCTTTAACCGCAGGATCGCGCTCGTCAAAAAGGTCGGCTATAAGGCCGGAGTCCCGATCCAGGCCCAAGGTTAATTGGGTCATATCGTTTGAACCGATGGACATGCCATCAAATATTTTCAGATACTCATCGGCCAGCAGTGCATTGCTGGGCAATTCGCACATCATGATTATTTTAAGACCTTTCTCACCGCTTTTTAGGCCGAAGTGTTCGAGAAGACTAATGACTTCTGCAGCTTCACCCAAGGTTCTGACAAATGGCACCATGACTTGAACATTTTCAAAACCCATTTCTTCGCGAACGCGTTTTAATGCACGACACTCGAGCTCGAAGCATGGCTTGAAATCTTTATGCACATAGCGCGAAGCGCCACGGAAACCGAGCATAGGGTTTTCTTCATAGGGCTCGTAATTTGTGCCACCAATAAGGTTGGCGTATTCGTTTGATTTAAAATCGGAAAGTCTCACGATAACCGGACTGTGCGCGAAAGCCGCCGCGATACAAGCGATGCCTTCTGACAGTTTGTCGACAAAGAAGCCTACCGGGTCATCATAGCCGGCCATCTGTTGTCGGATGATATCTTGAAGCGATTTTTCCTGCTGATCAAACTCGAGCAATGCTCTGGGATGAATGCCGATCATCCGGTTAATAATGAATTCTAGCCGTGCCAGACCCACCCCAGCATTGGGTAGGCTGGCGAAACTGAATGCCCGATCGGGGTTGGCGATATTCATCATCAGTTTTACGGGTATCTCAGGGAGACTGTCGAGTTCAATCTGTTGCTGTTCGAAGTTCAGCATGCCCTCATAGACAAAGCCGGTATCGCCTTCGGCGCAGGACACGGTGACTTCAGCACCATCTGGAATGAATGTGGTGGCATCGTCACAGCCAACGACAGCAGGAATACCAAGTTCACGAGCAATAATGGCCGCATGACAGGTTCGCCCGCCACGATTCGTAACGATTGCAGATGCGCGTTTCATAACGGGTTCCCAATCGGGGTCGGTCATGTCCGCAACAAGTACATCGCCTGGTTGAATCCGATGCATATCTTCGACACGTTCGATAACCTTTGCGACGCCTGCACCAATGCGTTGACCGATACTGCGACCTTCGACCAGTACTTTGGAGCGACGGTCTTTTAGGGTATAGCGCTCAATGCTCGCTGAGTTTTGGCTTTGAACCGTTTCCGGGCGGGCCTGCAATAGATAGAGCTTGCCATCAAGACCATCTTTGCCCCACTCGATATCCATCGGACGTCCGTAGTGATTCTCAACAATAACGGCGTATCTAGCCAGCGTCTCTATTTCTGTATCGGTCAGCGAGAAGCGGCTTGAATCTGCTTCATCGACATCAACCGTTTCAACAAACTGGCCATCAACAGGCTGTTCGCTGTACAGCATCTTAATGGCCTTGCTGCCGATATTCTTTCGCAGAATAGCGCGTTTGCCGGCATTCAGCGCTGGTTTTGAAACATAGAACTCGTCCGGGTTCACCGCGCCTTGCACAACCGTCTCACCAAGCCCGTAGGAAGATGTGATAAACACCAGATCGCGGAAGCCTGATTCGGTATCGAGTGTGAACATTACACCGCTGGATGCCAGATCGCTGCGAACCATGTGTTGAATCCCGACTGAGAGTGCAACGTCTTTATGGTCGAAGCCTTGATGAACTCTATAGGCAATGGCGCGATCGGTGTAGAGGGAAGCGAATACCTGTTTGATTGACCAGAACAAATGCTCTTCGCCACGGACATTGAGGAAGGTTTCCTGCTGTCCGGCAAACGACGCATCGGGAAGATCTTCGGCAGTAGCGGACGAGCGAACAGCAACGGCGAACTCATCGCCGCGATCACCACCCATTTCAAGCCACGCGCTAAGAATGCTGTCGTGGAGTGCTGGTGGGAGCGGTGTGTCGATTACCCACTGACGCACAGTTGCGCCGGTGCTGGCTAACTCTTGCAGATTGTTAGTATCGAGTTCGGAGAGCAGCGCATCTATTCTTTCGGCCAATCCCTCATGAGCCAAAAATTCACGATAGGCACTGGCTGTGGTAGCAAACCCGCCCGGTACCATCACGCCAGCCTTAGAAAGCCCGCTGATCATCTCGCCCAGCGACGCATTTTTGCCGCCCACATGCTCAATGTCGTTAATTCCTACCTGGTTAAGTGCTACAACGTAGGCTTTCAAAGCTTTGCTCCCCTATACTGCTGAATGTTCTATGGATTAAACTGAACCGCGATTTTGCAGGTTTTTTGCTTTCAATTCCGAGAAATTGCGCAGATATTCAAATACTGGATGGAGTAATGTCAAGGTTATGAAAAATAGAACCGTATTTTTGGTCTCGGATTCGACAGGAATTACCGCGGAAACGCTGGGTCACAGTCTGCTCACTCAGTTTGAGGCGGAGAACTTCAAGCAGGTTACCCTGCCATTTATAAACACCACAGAGAAAGCCGATGAGGCCGTAGCCAAAATTAATCGCGTGGCTGCTGAGGATAATCTGAGACCGATTATATTCAGTACCCTAGTCGATGATCGGCTCAGAGAGCACCTTTTGCCCGCTAATGGGCTATTTTTAGACTTCTTCCAAACTTTTCTGGCGCCGCTGGAAGGCGAGTTGGGCGTTCGGTCTAACCACACCTCAGGTCGTGCTCACGGGCTGCTCGATACAGTGAAGTACGATCAGCGTATCGATGCCACCAATTATGCTTTAACCAATGACGATGGCGCGCATACCCGCGATTACGAGCAGGCTGACTTGATTCTGATTGGCGTCTCGCGCTCGGGTAAAACCCCAACGTGTCTTTATCTGGCGCTAACCTATGGGGTGTTTGTGGCTAACTATCCGCTGTCGGAAGAGGAGCTGGAGTCGGGTAAAATTCCGGCGGTGCTCGAACCCTATAAGCACAAATTATATGGCCTCACGATTGAGGCATCACGCTTGCAGCAAATTCGCAAGGTGCGTCGTGCTACCGGCCGTTATTCGAGTATTCAGCAGGTCAATTATGAAATTCGTGCGGCAGAGCAGTTGTTTAAGCGTTTCCGCGTTGAGTTTCTCAATACCACTCATGCATCGATTGAGGAAATAGCCAGCAATATTCTTAACAGCACCGGGGTTGAGCGCCGTGTTAGTCCCTAAATTATTGCTGTAGCTCTGGTTAGGCCCGTGTAGTGCTCGATTCTGGCATAACGTGCCGCAAGCATTCCGAGAGGCTTTAGCACGTCACCAGGGTTGTTTGTATGCTGCGTGGTATTGGTTTCAAGCTGTTGCAGATAGACTCGCAACGTCGCGCCTGAAGTGCCTGTTCCTGAAAGTCTGTAGATAATTCTCGATTCATCAACGAACTGCAGTCGCACGCCCTGATTGCTGGATACGCTGCCATCGATGGGGTCTGTGTAAGTGAAGTTGTCGATGCTTTTCAGCTGACGTTCTTTTAGCTCAACCAATGGCAACTCTGCGTTGAGTTTCAGTTCGTTAAATAAGGCATCGGCCTGACTGCTGTCCGGAATAAAATAATCATAGCGCTGATAATAATCACGCCCGAATTGACGCCAATGGTTCGCCAGTATCTGGTTGCCAGACAGACCGCTAGTGGCGATCAAATTTAACCAGAATAAAACCGCCCAGAGACCGTCTTTTTCGCGAACATGCGAGGAGCCGGTACCAAAGCTTTCCTCCCCACACAGACCGATGTCGCCTGAGTCAAGGAGGTTGCAGAAATAGCGCCAGCCGGTTGGTGTCTCGAAGCAAGGAATGTTGAGGTGCTGCGCCACGCGATCGACTGCAGCACTGGTGGGCATTGAACGTGCTACACCAGAAATGCCATCGCGATAACCAGGAATACTTTTAGCATTAGCGAGCAATATGGCTAGACTGTCACCGGGTGATACCATTTGCCCGGGCAGCAATATCATGTTGCGGTCACCATCACCGTCTGAGGCGGCGAGCAGGTCGGGGCTTTTTGAGCTCAATGCCAGTTGATACAGATCGGGAACGTCAACCGGGGTCGGGTCCGGGTGACCACCGCCAAAATCTGGCAGCGGTATTGCATTTAACACGCTGCTATTGGGCGCACCGAGCAGTCGACAGAATATATCAGTGGCGTAGGGACCGGTGATGCCATGCAGAGCATCAAATTGCAGGCTCAGGCCTTTTTTCATGGCATTGGCCATGCAGTCAAAATCAAACAATTCCTGAAGCAGGCGAGTGTAATCAGTGACGCTATCAACGATCAGGATTTCTATACCTGCAACACGCTGCAGGCCCGTTTTCGAAATATCGACAGGCGCAAGCTCAACTAACTGATATTGGTGAATGACTTTGCTGGCGGCGAAGAATGCATCGGTCATGCTCTCTGGGGCTTGGCCACCATTGGCGATGTTGTATTTAATACCAAAGTCGCCATCGGGCCCGCCGGGGTTGTGACTGGCGGTAAGAATAAAGCCGCCGGCTGCGCCCTGCTGTCGAATGAGATTGGATGCTGCAGGCGTAGAGAGCAATCCGTCTTTGCCGATAATTAACTTACCGATAGCATTAGCTGCGGCAATTTGAATAATGGTTTGTATGGCTTCGGGGTTGAAGAACCGTCCGTCACCACCGATCACCAAGGCAGAGCCCGCTGGTAGCTTGAGGGTATTGAATACAGACTGAACATAGGTTTCAAGATAATGACGCTGGCGGATGACAGCGACTTTCTTGCGCAAGCCAGCCGTGCCAGGCTTCTGATCCTGAAACGCCGTGCAATTTACTGTGTGGATATTAGTTTCTTTACTCATGGTTTCCGAGCATAGCAGCAGTGAGGCCCTATGCTATAGTCAAACGATGCGGGTAGATAGTTATATAGTTCCTCAGTACGGGTTTAAGCCTCAGAGCTTTGGTGGGCTCATGATGCTGTACGAGGCTAACTTCATTAAGCTTGATCAGTTGTTCAATAAGCAACGTTTTGAACCCGGTGAATACATGTCGGCTTTGCACGATGACTGCCCGCTGTATTTGCAGATTCTTGACCTCACTCGCTTTACCTGCAGCTTCCGTCTCACTTACCGTTTTGAGCAAGGTGATGACATCGTTGCTGACCCCGACCTGTTAGGACGTATTTATTACGATGCCAAAATGGTTGAGGTCAAGGGATGGTCTGTGCATCATCGGCATGAGGCCATAGTGAGTATTGCAAGCACCTTGCAAGGCACTGGCAACAACATCGAGCGCCGCTGGGTCTACAACATGATGCTCAGTAAATGGCTCGACTATCTGCTCGACCAGCGCCATCATTTTACGTGATAGCCGGTGCTGCACGTTCGAGTGAGGTTTTAGCCCCGCGCAAGAGGCATACGGTGGGTCTCGTGTGCTAAGGCTTAGGGTGTTGCGCTGCTGACTAGTTCAGCAGGGCTGAGCTTTTCACTACAGTGGTTGGCGCTTTAGGTGGGATAGCTGCGTAGTCTGTGACAATTTCTACGGCTTGCTCCAGCAACACATCAGGCATTTCAGAGCCTTCCAGTTCATCATTATTTTCTAACAAGATTTCGCCATTCGCTTGTCGGCGGTCATTTTCACGACCCAGTCGGGCGTCACGGCGACTCGCCTGTTCGGTGCGGCGTGTTTCGATATTCAAAGACACATAATTTTGTGAGCGTATTTCATTCGCAGCATCGACATTTTTTACTAGAAACTCGTAGTCCGCATTATCAGCTGCACGCAATGCTTGCGCTTCACGTAAGCGCTGCAGATCGGGCTCAACCGAGCCGAACTCCTCAAACCGCGCAGAGCGAATCTGATCCCAGGGCAAGGCACCGGGGCGAGAGCTCTCGCCAGTGCGTTTAGTATCGATTGCCGAAGGCAATTCAATGTCGGGAATAACCCCCCGATTCTGAGTACTGCCACCATTGACCCGATAGTATTTGCCGATAGTGAGTGTGAGTTGCCCGAGGCCGGGGTCACTGGCAACGCGGGTGTACTGGTCAAGGTCGTAGAGATTCTGCACGGTGCCTTTGCCGAAGGTTTGTTGACCTACCACTAAGCCACGGCCGTAATCCTGAATAGCCGCAGCAAAAATCTCTGAAGCTGACGCGCTGTATCTATCAACCAGCACAACCAAAGGCCCTGAGTAGCTAATCGTTGGCTCCGGATCATCGAGTACCTCGATGCGGCCGCTGGTGTCACGCAGCTGCACCATAGGTCCGGCATTAATAAACAGGCCACTTAAGGCGGTGGCCTCTGATAAGTGACCACCCCCATTACCGCGGAGATCCATCACCAGCCCCGTAATGCCTTCTTTTTCTAATTCGAGAATAAGGTTGCGGACATCGCGGGTTGTGCTGACATAATCTTTATCACCGCGCGAGCGGGCTTCAAAATCCATATAAAAACTTGGCACCGAAATAACGCCTACTTTGGTTTTAGTGCCATCGCGCTCGGTTTCGATGATTTCGCTTTTTGCGGCGCGTTCTTCGAGTTTAACTTTGTCGCGTATCAGCTCCAGGATTACTTCCTGATCGCCCGGCATAGAGTCGGCACCTAAAATCTGTAAGCGCACCATGGTGCCGCTTTCGCCACGAATAAGTTGCACCACATCATCGAGCTCCCAGCCGATAACATCAGTCAGTTCGCCGCTTTCTTGCTGCCCGACTGCAGTAATACGATCGTTGGGCTGCAGCTTGCCATCAATTGCAGCGGGACCACCGGGGATGATGTTAATGATGGTGACGTAATCATCCTCAAGTTGCAGCGATGCACCAATGCCTTGGTACGAAAGGCTCATAGCAATCCGGTATTCCTCAGAATTACGTGGCGACATGTAGCTGGAATGCGGATCCAGCGTATGGGTAAATGCATTGAGAAAGTTCTCAATAACCTCGTCTGAGTCAATGTCATTAATGCGCTCTAGCAAACGGTTGTAACGTTTGTTGAGAACCTCCGCAGTTTCAGGCCAGGTTTTTTCTGCGAGCATTAGGCTTATGGCGTCATTTTTCATGCGCTGTCGCCACAGGTTCTGCTGTTCAGCTTCGGAGGTTGCCCAGGGAAGATCCTCGCGATCAAATACATACACTTCGTCAACACTAAAATCCGGTTCTTCATTCAGTGATTGAATAATATAGTTCAGGTTTTGTTGGGCACGCAGGCGATAAATTCTGAAGATGTCGAACACGGGTTCCATATCATCATCGCGCAGTGTGTCATCCATGGTGTCGCGGTAGCGCTGGAAGTATTCGATATCGCTGGCAAGAAAATAGTGTTTGTTGTTATCGAGCGATTTGATGAAATTGTTCAGCAGTTCGCGGGAGAATTCGTCATCAATAGCTGTGCGGGAGTAGTGCGCGCGTTCTGCGAATCTTGTCACCATGCGTGATGCTTGCGTGTGTCGGCTGCTGCTTTCAAGTGCAGCGGGTGCGTCTGCAGCTATCGATGTGACAGCTGTTGCCCGGCTGACGGCGCTCGGATTGCCCAGGAGTAGGGCAGCGATAATCGCTGTCAGTACTGCGGTCTTCTGTACACGAATTAATAGTTGAGGCATTGAATCTGCTACTTGAATCGCTAAAGGGATATATGCACTATGGCAGCCACAAACGAGCGTAGTTCAGATTATTGCAGCAATCGATGATGAATCCCACACAAAATAGCGGTTTAGCCCGCAGCGAAGGCAATGCTGAGGCTGATCTGAATATGCGGCCAGTGACCGTATTGCTCGGCATAGTGATGGGCACCGTAGGGTCTGTTGCAAGTGGACTGCTATTGGTTTGTCTTATTTTCTGGATGTTGGAAGCCGAATACCCGCGCCTGAGTGCCGAGATTCCGACACTGGCGGTGGCCACCAGCATGTTTACCTTCTTGTCATTGTTTGCCGGTTTGAGCTTCTACGGATCCTTGAAAAGTCGACCGTGGCGGCATATCACCATGATGGTCCTCTGGGCAGGCATTGCGACAGTGGGTTGGTACTTTTGGCCGGAGTAATTGCCGGTTTTTTATCAACGCGACGCTCTAAGGTTAACGAACTGCGCCGCCTGACCAGGCTTTGGCCGCTTTATCTCTCGTTGTATCCGAGTCGTAGGGGTTGTTGCATGACCCATCCTGATCGTTTTGCAGGCTTAAGTCGCTGGTGTCTAGAGACGCCGCAAGCGAATCTATGGATAGATTGAGTGATTCAGCGTCTTCGACAGAGGTCGACTCAAGGACAACTCGCCCATTGCCTTTGTCGACCATTCTAAAGCTGCCTTTGGTGTAATTTCCGCTGGTCTCTGCCTTGTCGATCCCTGACATTATTGTGCTCCTGACTTATATCCGTATATTTTCAGTGTGCGATCCGAGTAACGTCGAGTTATTTTACAATTGTATAGCATAAGTCTCTAATTTGACAAGGGTTGAGGGCTCGCTGATTAGCCGCGCTTCCGCAGTGCTATGCGCCAAATGAAAACCAGCATGGGTGCAGCCAGCAGCAGCAACCATGCGGCTGGCTGCGCCTTGAGAGCGTCGCTGTAGATGCTGAAGAAAAACCCGATTATGCCGAAGCTTCCTTCGTAGGGGCCAATCAGCCAGCTGCCGCCGGTGAAGATGGCGAATGGAACGATGATCGTGCTTAACACCACCATTTGAACCCAAGAGGGGATTTTTCGAAACATATGCGGAGCAGCCTTATGAACCGTGTGCGGCAATTCTCGCACGCAGACC
>JAQWPD010000109.1 GCA_029245525.1 Gammaproteobacteria bacterium
AATCTTGTTTTTGACGCGCTCAGAGCTATTTGAAGGCCCGATCCTTGGTTTGGTGAACCGATGCTCTATCTCGCTGAGCCAAGAGCGCAAGGGCGAGGTTGGCAGTTTTAGCTGATTGCCTGATGCCGGAACGACCTTGCAGTAGTCACCGTAATAAACGAAATGGCTCCGAGGCAGCTTTATGACCTGACAAATGGTCCGGTTACTTCGTAAGTAACGCCGATAAATTTCCCTGCCGCAGTTCGGTCTTCCGCGGTTCCACGCTGCGAACTAAAGTAAAAACGGGTCCCCGATGGATCAAAGACCGGGCCCGTCAGTTCGCCGCTAAAGCCAAAAATTGAATGGCCGGTGACCTCCAGCAATTTTATTAGTTGACCGTCCGGCGTTAGAGCTTGCATCTGCATATCGTCGGTGTCTTCTGCCACAATCACATCCCCGCCTGCTGACACCGTTATATTGTCTATGCCATTCAGTGATTCGTCTTCGCTAAAAAGATCCACGCGGTTATAGATTTGCGTAATTACGCCAAAGTTGCCGGATCGATCAGGCTGGAAGGCCCAAACCTGCCCTTTGTCGCCAGCGTTAACTGTTGTGGAGATATAGAGCACCCCATCATGAAACCAGGCGCCTTCACCACGGACAAATTTAGCGGCACCCAAAGCGTGCGCTTGAGCACGGGTGCTCTCAGTTGCTGCTGTTCGGTCGGCCACGTCTACCCAGGTGACATTGCCTTCGCCGGCTATCTGATTTTCATCAGTATTATCGACAATAGCCGCCTGCAATTTGCCATTTGTAAGGCTGCCAAAAGTGTCGGGGATAAAACGATAAAGACAACCGTCGGTTTGATCTTCCGTTAGGTAAACAATACCGGTGGCAGGATCAACAGCTGCGGCCTCATGCTGAAACACACCCAGTGCATCACGTCGCACAGGCGCTTGTTCGCCCCGATCCAGGGGAAAACATTCCCAGACCATGCCATCCGTATATTCTTCGCAGGATAACCAGGTGTCCCAGGGCGTCGTCCCGCCGGCACAGTTCATGCTGGTGCCAGAAAGCAGCTGATAGCCATCAATAATTTCGCCACTGGCATTGAATTCAATCGCGCCAACACCGCCACGCCCATTGCTGCGCTCACTGTTGGAAACGTAAATCCAGCCGCCTTCAGGCGTGGCATAAATGGCTCCTCCATCAGGGCGTTCATGCCAATTGTAGCTGCCTCCCGGTACCACCGGCTGGTCTGTTTTAGCAACAATCCTGCTGCTAAACCCAGCCGGTAATAAGATGCCATTCGCGTCAGGCACATCTGATAAGGGGCCGATATTTTTGATGTTGCTCATCGCCGATCCGTTCGCACTGCTGTTCGACCAGTTGCAGGCAGTGAGCAGCGGCCCGGCCGATAATGCCAGCATAGAATTAAAGCCAACGCGCAACAGCTTGCGGCGGCTAATATCAGGAAGTTGATGGAGGCTGACTGGTGTAAAAGCTTGACGGGTTGGCATGTGTGCTTACCTTCTAAAGCGATTCTATTTAAACGATTCTATTTAAAAAAGAGTATAGGCTTCTCTACCGGCGACCGCCAACCCGGCTGCTTTTAGACAGAGATACGCACTTTGCGAGAGTCTTTTTTACTGTTCTATGGGCTTACAGCATTGGTTGAGCCGGGCTAGGTAACGTTTACGCGGTTCCTGTAATATCCAAACGATGTCTGCTAAAGCTTGATTGGCCAGTGAGTAGGGCTTCTAACAAGCTGCAGCAACGCCATTTTGGGTTAAGGAAAATTCGGGGGGTATAAAACATGGATGTTTCAGGTTTGGGAATGCTGGCAGTTATTGCCGCAACCGGATTTCTTTGGGTGTTGCCGATATTAATAATTATCACTTCAAACACAACCACGGGCGGTGAAAAAGTGGCGTGGGTATTGGCGGTTATTTTTATATCCTGGTTCGCGTGGATATTTTATATGCTGCTCGCGCCGATCAAAACTAAAAACGAATAATTGGGCTTAGAGCAAAAATCTGAACGCGAGCCTGGTGCTTGCGATTTGCCAGACTGGTTTTTACTGCGAGGCCAATTGTTCCAACTATTCCTAACTTATTGTTTAAGGTAGGGTTGGCATTCCAAACAGACAGGGAAGTAGATAAACATGAAATCAGCAGTATTGTTAAGTGTAGTGATTGGCTTAAGTCTTGCCAGTATTGTCAAAGCAGACGAATTTCCAAGCATGGTTGGGACGTGGAAAGGAACATCTGAGGCTGTGGTTTTAGGCAACCCTGCGTACTACCCTGATCGGGCTTCTGAACAGGCAATACCGCGACCGAGTAGCGCAGACTTTGTTATTAATCTCACGCATCAAGACGGTCGGCGTATGTGGGGCAGTGTGAGCTCGAGTGATATGGCGGAGCCGTGGATAGGCGTTTTTTGGAATGACAGGAAATCGTTTCAGGCAGTAGATGCAGACGGACAGGTCATGGGGCGAATGGTAGACGCGAACACCATGGAAGTAATTTACACCCAGTACGTCAGCAGCGTCCTGATTACTAGCCATGTTGTTTTCTCGCGCACTGAAGATTAACTCACAATCTTTGTATAAATCTGAGCACATCGACTCTTAAGAGCCGCGATCTTCAACAACATTGCCTGCCCAGATGGGGCAGTCACTAATACTGGCTGTTGAGCGCTGGAGGTCAGTCGGGTAAAGACTAAGACCCGCTCGCTAAGTCACTGCAATACAAAATGGCCCCTCTGGGGCCGTTTTGCTCTCAGGCACTTTTCAATTAGCGAACGGCACCTCATACGGTTTGTGCAACCGTTCGGCAAAGAAAAAATGGGGCCGAAACTCTGGACACTGCCGCGGTGCTTGGTAGAGTGGTTTTTGCTCTGAGCCCAATGAGTAGCAGCAGGTCGCAGGTTCTGGTCCTGTTATGATTACTATTGACGGTTATAGGTGATATATGAAGCCCTCAAATACAAAGCTCTACGCCAAGCAGTTGCGTGCTTTGCAAGCTCAGCTAGAGATTGACTCAGAGACTGGCGATGCTGCAGCGAGTGTTGTTGAGTTGGATCAGTCGCGGGTAGGGCGCTTGTCACGCATGGATGCTTTGCAGGCGCAGTCTATGTCGCAAGCATCTCAACGACGAAGGGTGCAGCACTTGCGGGACATCACGGCGGCACTGAATCGGATTGAAGCCGGTACCTTTGGTGTTTGTCTTGATTGTGATGAGCCCATCAACTTAAAACGTCTTAGTTTTGACCCCTCTGTGCGCTGCTGCCTCGGGTGCACCACAGAACGGGATGGAAGATAAGGCGCGTTTCGTCAGGATTATGCTCGGTAGGGTTTAAATTAGGTCTAATGTCCCCGGATACAGATATGAGAGCCTCCATCTACAAATACACTCTTGTAACCGCCTTGCTTGTCGCACTGATTGTCGTGGCGGGCGTCTACAGTCAGCGCGATCGTGTTGACGTGGCACAAGTTACCAGTGGAACCCGCTTCGCGGTAACCGGTGATTCTGCCGGCCTCATCATCGATCTGCAGGGCATCCTTTGGTCATTGCCGGTTCAGGGTGGAAAGGCTGCAGCGCTTACTGAGCCACTCGACGATTTGCGTCGTCCGCAACTCAGCCCCGATGGCTCACTGCTCGTTGTTGAAAGCTTCGCAACCGGTTACTGGAACCTGGTGGTCATGAATCGTGACGGTAGCAATCATCAGCCACTGACCACGGGGCCG
>JAQWPD010000111.1 GCA_029245525.1 Gammaproteobacteria bacterium
AGTGCCCGACCTTCATGCCCGTGGCGTACTGACATCATTCTTTACTCAAGCCCACAAAGTAATGGACTTACATCACAATAATACAAACCTTGCGTCTGAGCCGGATTCCGTTTGCCTTAAAAGGTATTCCGCTTACCTTAAAAGATACTTGAGCCTTCTTCGAGAATTTTGGGTGTTACAAAAATCAGCAGCTCAGACTTCTTCGACTTATACGTGGTGTTCTTAAACAGATAACCGAGAAACGGAATATCACCCAGCAATGGCACTTTAGTCTCGAACTCACCGATTTCAGTCTCGTAGATACCGCCGAGCACCACTGTCTGACCGTTATTCACCAGCACCTGAGTTTCAACCTTACGGGTATCAATACTCGGCACCGAACCGCCTCGCTCTGTGGTGATCTGCTCACCAACGCTGTCTTTAGTGACCACCAAATCGAGAATAATACGGTCATCCGGGGTGATTTGAGGTGTTACCGTTAAACGCAGCAAGGCATCTTTAAACTGTGTGGTGGTTGCACCGCTTGATGAAGCTTCCTGATAAGGAATTTCAACGCCCTCCTCAATAGTGGCTTGTTTGGCGTTTGCAGTAATCACGCGGGGAGAGGAAATAACCTCACCACGACCTTCCGCCTGCAATGCCGACAATTCAAGTTCAACCAGGTAGTCATCATTCAATAGCGACAAGGCAATTTTACCTGCAGCGTTAGCCACCGGCAGATTAACCGCATAACGATCGTTCTGGTTAGGCAGATCAGGCGCGGTGTTGCCATTATCAATAAAGGTGCTGGTCATAGAGCTGGTGGACTCACCACTGCCCGACACGGTGCCAAACCGTGACCCGCTGCCGTTTTTGTCGTAGCCGGTAAAACCCCAACGTACTCCCAGATCGCGGCTGAAGTCATCGCCAACCACAACAATACGCGACTCTATCAAGACCTGGCGAACCGGAATATCCAGCGTTGCCACCAGCGTACGAATATCTGAAATACGGTTAGCGGTATCCTGCAGCAACAGTGTGTTGGTTCGCGCATCAACGGCGACAGTGCCGCGATCAGATAACAATGAACCAGCATCAGCACCGGTAATTAACGATGCCAGATCACTGGCCTTTGCGTAATTAACCTGCAAATACTCAGAATACATGGGTTCCAGTTGCATAAGCTCTTCGCGGGCCGCCAGTTCAGCCTTTTCACGCTGAGCAATTTCATCGGCCGGAGCAACAATTATGACATTGCCGTTCTCACGCATATCGAGGCCTTTAGTGGCCAACACAATATCCAGTGCTTGATCCCAGGGCACACTCTGCAATCGCAGGGTGACATTCCCGGTGACTGCATCAGACACCACAATATTGCGGCCACTGATATCAGCCAACAGCTGCAGCACTGAACGGGTATCGATATCCTGGAAGTTGAGCGTCAATCGCTCGCCAGTGTATTCGCGGTCAGGATTAAACAATCCCGGAGTTTCGCTTTTTTCCCGCTCGACAAGCTTCTGGATTTCAATAGTGAATACTTTGTCTGTCTGGTACGCCAGCTCTTCGATCAAGCCTTCCGCTGCAATCACTAAGCGCACATTATTTTGCAAGCGCTGAGCTTCGATAGTCTTTACAGGGGTAGCGAAATCAACCACATCAAACTGGTTCAATAAGCGATCGGGCACAGACGTTTTATTAAAAACAACAATAACGTTAGAGCCATCCTTACTGACATCAACCGGCACAGATGCATTGCTGAGATTGACAATCACGCGACCACCGCCCGTCTCAGTACGACGGAAGTCGACGCTTTCAATGGCTGACGATGCATTAGCAGCATCTGTCGCTTCAGTTTCCTGAATAGCGGCAGCGAATTCGGTTGTATTGCTTCTGGCCGCAGACTCCAGCGTTACATAAATGCTATTGCCTTCGACACGAGTTTCATACGCCACCAGCTTGTCGAGATTCAAAACAACGCGGGTGCGATTGCCAGCCTCGGCGACAAGAATGGTATCAAGCGCGCCCTTGCCTACATCCTGACGCCGGTTTTCCAGCGCAGACGATGTGTCGGGCAAATCCAGCGCAATACGCGCCGGCTCATCGATAGTAAACGCAAGAGGCTCGGGCGCAGGGCCCGTCATTTCAAGTTGCAACTGCAGCTTGTTTCCGGCCAGGGCTCTAACATCTATGTTCTTGAGCTGATTAACCCCGTCCTGGGCACCCGCAGCAGTCGCACTAAGCAGCGAAACAAGCAGCACATGCACCATCACGGAGACCGCCTTGCGCAGGCGCCCCGCAGCACGAATTGGCTTAGCTGTAGTCATCGTTGCTACTCCTGCAAGCCCCGACGGGGCGTCATTTAAGATCATCATTTTTCACCTAGCCCTATCGATGCCTGGCGCTTGTAAAAAGAGCCCACACCATCTGCAACCAGTTCTTCTACGTCAATTGAAGACTCGGATATAAAAAGCACCCGACCTTCATTCTGACCAATATAATTGCCTACGCTAACCCGATGAATCAAGCCATCAGACGTTTTCAGCAACGCATACTGACTATCGCCGCGACTCAACATACCCACCATATCGAGCGTATCGAGCGGAAACTGCTCAAGATACTCTTTACTGCGATTCTGCACAGGGCGGGGACCGTCACTGCGACCCTTCGCTTTGGGGCGGTTATAGACGAACGGTGAACGCATGTCGCCCGCGTCATAGCGAAATGTTTCATAAGGTTTAATCTGCGGCAAAGGCTCAATACGCCCACCGGGACGCGCCTTAACCTGATCAATGTAAGTCATTAACTCATCATTCTGACCGCCCGAACAAGCCGCTAACATAATGGCTGCACCAGCCAATAGAATGTGTTGAACGTTTCTCATCGATATCATGATTATTCTTCAGTCTCGTTTTCATCGAGATAACGATATGTTTTGGCCAATACCGTCAGCACCAATTCATTGCCATCATCGCCTTCGGGGCCGGCAACCGGCGAAATATCGATATCATGCAGCGTCACGATTCGCGGCAAAGCGGCAATGTCACTAACGAAGTTACCAAAATCATGGTACGAGCCATTTACCACAATCTGGATCGGCTTTTCTGCGTAGAACCCTTTGCGGATCTCCTTTTCGGGCTTGAAAAGCTTCTCATCTAGGCCGGCTGCCAAGCCGGTTTGCGATATATCAACCAACAAATTAGGAATTTCCGTTTTGCCCGGCAGCTGCTGCAACATTGTGCCAAAAGATCGCTCAATATCTGCAAGCTGCTCCTTATAGGCATCAAGGTTTGCAGCCTTTCGCTGCTTCGCTTCGAAAGTCATACGCAGATCAAGCTCCTCAGCCTCAGCACGCTCCAGAACCGGTAGCTTCTGCTCGAATACAAAGTAGTAATAGCCGCCTGCCGTAGCAACCATAAACGCCAGTGCAACAAAAACGGCTCGGAACAACAGCGGCCAGCGGCCGATCTGGTTGATATCGAGATTCTGCAACTCCTCAAGCACATTCATTTTAAATTCTTTCATGACGCATCCTCGCCAGGCTCTGCTGTGGCGATCTGACGAGCACGAATTGAAAAACGACTGCCCAAAGAGCCCTGGGAGCGATCGTCGCCCTTAACAACCTCGACAACTTCCAGATCAGGTGCCATTAGCCACCCTGACTTATCCACGTTTCGCATGAACGCAGAAACACGGGTGTTCGACTCCGCTGCGCCATCAATACTGAGCGATGACCCCGACTGTTTAATCTCAGTTAGATAAACCCCATCAGGCACGGCAGTCACCATCTCTGCCAGCAGGTGTACGCTTTCAGGCCGGCTCTGCTGCAACTGTTCAATAATCTGCATACGCGCAACCAATCGATCTTTCTTAGATTCCAGAGTTTTGATTTCTGCAATCCTCATATCCAACAATTTTATCTCTTCTTTGAGTACGTCATTGCGGCCGGTCTGATCACCAATTATGGTATTCATTACCAGCACGCCTATAAATACGGCAACCCCCGCAGCAGCGATAGCTCCAGCCATCACAGCATAAAATTGGTTGCGTCTTTGCTCACGCAGCTCTTCTCGCCAGGGCAGTAAGTTAATTCTGGGCATTCAGTCGAAACTCCTCAACGCGAGTCCACACGCTGTCAACAAGGCCGTTGCATCGCGATTTACGCCTTGTGACTTTGCTCGGGAAGACACTTTCATCTGACCCAGAGGATTGCCAACTTCGGTCGGAATGCCCACCTTGCTAGCAATCAGTTCGGCTACACCGGGGATATTGGCGCAACCTCCGCACACCAGAATTTGGTCAGGCTGCTCGCGACCACCGCCGGAAGCCAAAAAAAACTGCAGCGAACGACTCACCTGCTGAGTCATATCGTCAACAAACGGGTCCAATACTTCAGGCTGATAGTTACTCGGGAGACCGCCTTCCTTCTTCGCTCGACCCGCATCCTCAAGACTAAGGCCATAAATGCGCATAATTTCTTCGGTGAGCTGTTGGCCGCCAAATGCAAAGTCACGCGTATAGATCACCCGGAGGTTTTCTAAAACACTAAATGTGCTGACACTGGCGCCGAAGTCGATAACCGCCACAAGGTGATCCATACCCCCCTCAGGCATCTGATGAGTCATTAAGGCACAGGCGTTTTCCAACGCGAAAGCTTCAATGTCGACAACACGTGGTATCAAGCCAGCAGCCTCTACCGCCGCACGACGCTGATCAACATTTTCGGTACGGGTTGCGACCAGAAGAATATCAAGCAACTCAGAATCTTTTTCGTTCTCGCCCATAACTTGAAAGTCGAAGCTAACTTCCTCCATCGGGAAAGGAATGTACTGATCGGCCTGAATCTCGACCCGCGACTCCAATTCGTTTTCGCTCAGGCCACTGGGCATCTGGATAACTTTAGTGATGGCCGCATCGCCGCTTATTGCGATGGCCACTTCCGAGGCGCGAGTGGCCGAACGCTTGACGGCCCGGCGAATCGCTTCACCTACAGCATCGACGTCAACAATGGACTTTTCAGTAATGGAGTTAGGCGGCGTAGGCTCGGCCGAAAAGCACTCCACACGATAACGCCCGCCGGATTCAGCAAGTTCAATCAATTTAATGACCGAGTTTGTAATATCAAGGCCCATAAGGGCCTGCTTTCGCGAACCAAACATTCAATAATTCCCTTTTAAGTCGTACCCTTGTGCAACAAACCTAAATAAAAAAGTGGAATGGTCAGAGACTATATAACACCGACAAAACTAATGTAACTGCGATTTTTTCTAAAATAGGGGCACTTCGCCAGAAAAAACCAGACTAACCCTAGGGATCTACCCGAAAATAAGGCCTCATATGGCATTGGACGACTATATCTGGAGGCAGCCAAACTATAGCGGCGGACGCGATGTTAAAGGCGTATCCAGCAACTCCGCGTTAAACCTTGCGTGGTACCGTGGTCTCGGGACGGCAGTATTAAAACACACGCGATGCATGACCATATTTTCAATGGGTTTAACCACTTTCTGCAATTAATATGCATAATCACCTCGGCATGGGCAAGGGACTGGTTCCAAAACTCTGATGAAAGTCGCAAAACAACTTATTCCGGTACTGCTGGCGCTTGGTGCTAGTGGGGTTATTGTTGTGCTGGCCATCGCAATGGGCAGCTATTACTACCTTGCGCCGGGCTTGCCCTCAGCCGACACGATTCGTGACGTAAAACTGCAGGTCCCGCTGCGTATCTACACCCGCGATGGCCGGCTGATTCAGCAATTCGGTGAGCGCAGGCGCCAACCGGTATCGTTTGAACTTATCCCTCAACGCGTCTCCAAAGCGTTTCTTGCTGCCGAAGACGATCGTTTTTACGATCATCCGGGATTTGACTATCAGGGTATTGCGCGCGCAGCATTTAATCTCATGCTCACCGGCTCGCGCAGCCAGGGTGGCAGCACCATTACGCAGCAACTGGCACGCGCCTACTTTTTAACCCGCGACCGCACCTTTGTGCGCAAGGGCAAAGAACTTATTCTTGCGCTACAAATTGAAAAAGAATTCACCAAGCCGGAAATTCTTGCGCTGTACCTGAATAAAATTTTCCTCGGACAACGGGCCTATGGCGTGGCCGCTGCCGCACAGGTTTATTTTGGCAAAGACCTTAACGAACTCAACGTTGCTGAAGCCGCCACTCTCGCTGGCCTGCCCAAAGCGCCTTCCACGCTAAACCCTGTAACCAACCCCGCTCGTGCAATTGAAAGGCGGGCATATGTGCTGCGGCGTATGTGGGAATTGAAATACATAGATACAGAAACGTATCAGGCAGCACTGAGTTTTCCGATGGTATCGAAGCTTCATGGCAGCAAGGTAGAGCTCGCAGCTCCATACGTTGCAAGCATGGCCAGCAAAGATATGCTCCAGCGCTTTGGTCAGGATCAAGCCTATACAGGCGGCTACAAAGTTGTAACCACCATTGATAGCCGTCTGCAACAGTCCGCCCAAAGCGCTCTGCGCAAAACTCTGCTTGAGTACGATCAACGTCATGGCTTCAAAGGGCAATTGGAGGTTGTCGATTTAAACGCTGTAGCTCCATCCTTAGCTCTGGAGGCTGCTGAATCTCTTGGTGACAAGCCTGACGCAGAGGCTGCCAATCAAGCGTTGCAGACATTGCTGGAAAACTATCCGGCACACAGCGATTTGTCATTAGCGGTGGTGATAAGCCTCAATGCTGACAATTCAGTCAATGTCTTTATCCGCGACACCGGTCGTGCCCGTGTGAGCTGGGAAAACATGAAACGCAGTCGCTACGTCGATGACAACACCGTCGGCGATGAACCAAAAAACATCGCTGATGTGCTGAAGCAGGGTAGCGTCATTCGTCTCATCAGCGATTCATCTGTGCAGGCAGAAAAAGCCAGCCAAAAGAATACTCCACCACAGCAGTGGCGGTTGGCGCAGATGCCTGAGGTTCAGGGTGCGATTGTCTCGATGGATCCGTATGACGGTGCTATTACATCGCTAGCGGGCGGTTTCGACTATCAAGCGAGCAAATTTAATAGGGCCTCTCAAGCAAAGCGGCAACCCGGATCAGCCATTAAGCCCTTCATTTATTCTGCGGCGCTAGAGAATGGTTTCACCGCCGCAACTATCGTTAAAGATGCCCCCATTGTCGTCAACGATAAAAATCTCGAAGCCATCTGGCGACCGGAAAACTATTCTGGGAAATTCTATGGCGATACACGTTTACGCGAAGGTCTGGTTCGCTCCATGAACCTTGTTTCGCTGCAAACACTCCGCCGTGTCGGAATCGGCAAAGCTGTTGCGCATCTGAGACGTTTCGGCTTTCCCCCTGACGGACTCCCGCGGAATCTGACGCTGGCGCTGGG
>JAQWPD010000116.1 GCA_029245525.1 Gammaproteobacteria bacterium
GGCCAGTCAATTAGCGCTAAAGACAGCGCCGCTGCAGTCATAAAGCAAATCGCCTCGCTGAATGAATCCATGCGCGGCAAATTAATTACTTACGATGGGAAAGTCATTCCTTGGTGAGCCTATGGTTTAAGAGGCTTTGGCGGTCTTTGGAATAGTACTGTCTTCCGGCACTTTCAAATAACGACTGTAATCGAAACCTCGGCCCATCAGGGCATCGAACAGAATATGTGCGTAGAGAAAAGCCTCGCGCCAACGGCGCAACCAGCCGCCGATAAATCGTCCCGGCTTAATTACCCGCAGCGGGAGCATGTCGTACTCATAGAAGTTAAAGAAGTAAGCCAACATCCGTGCCTTTTTCCATAAGCGCTTAGGCATACGGTATTTTACACGCTTACTAATAGCCAAATGCGAAAACAAATCAGCAATGATGCAATGATTAAATAATGCCGTGGCGATATGAATTTGGAATGGATTCAATTCATCAGTATAGGTATCAATAAGAGCGATCTGTTTGCGAAACAGATCCACCTCAACCAACTCCTGTGTCTCCCCTGCAGTTAATACAAACAAAACCTTATCATCACGGAACATGCGACGCATAAACCAAGGCATGGCTTTAAAAACACCATCAAAATACTTCTGCGTGCGTTTCATGCTGACCTTCGCCTTGGCTTCCTTGGCATAGGTCTTTTCCAACTTATCGCTAACCTGCTCAGAATATTCAGCGATGTGTTCATCCCGGCGCGAAAACCAGTCATTTTCAGGGATGACGAAACCCTCTTCACTGTCGTAATAATCACCAGAAATCATTACATGCAACTCTGGGCTAGTAATATTGTGCTTCACAAAATAATCGGCAACTTCCTGCTGACTCACTGCATAACGGTTGTAGTCGACAACATCTTTATGCAGGTGGCAGTGATTGCTGGCAAATGGAATGGCATGCGTTGCACCAGTAGCCTGTACGAACTCAGCGAAGTTCTGAATGTATCGTTCACGATCATCCACTTCAACATAGGGATCATCGGTTACTTCATAACAAATTCTTGAATTAGCGGAACTGTGACTCCGCAGAACAAAATCCATATGCGGATGATTCTGCAGCACCTGATCCATCGGGCCGCCCATGAATTTAGCATCATTAGCATTGAACACAACCTTGTCATCAGCTTCAATAACAACCGCGCTATCGGCAAATACAGAGAACTGATACGAAGTAAGTTTGATATCACCCACCATGAATGATTCGCCATGATTGAGTTCAATGATGTTGTTTAATTTCATCTGCCGCAAATCACGGGCAATCCGGCCAGCCGGTTCCTTCGGAATAATAATCGGCGTATCTGGGTCGAACAGCCGCAATGAAGGCCCTGCAAAATGATCCCAGTGAATATGAGTAAGATAAATAGCGTCGGGCTTCAATGAGGCTATCAGCCCGTCAGCAACTGGCGGATAGTTCCACCATGAACGCCAATAGGTACTGCCAATTAACCAGGGGTCACATAGCAGCTGGCTGCCGGCAGAAGATGTGACGGTCATACCCGCATGCGAAAGGATCTGTAATTTCATAGCAAAGCTTTCTTTAGTAAGTTTTTATCACTCTACACTTGTTTAAACGGAACACTGCTCCTAATTGTAGCGCACAGAGCAAAGTTTAAGTATGTGGAATACCGTAACATCACTTATGTGAAAAGCCGAACCTTGATAAACGCAATAATCACAGGGGCTACCGAGGCAAGAGACACCAAAAGCCGGCCGACTAAACTCTAAGAGCAGCTGCCTAGACGCTTATGGAATATCGCTAAGCACTGCGTGAGCGAGATTGGCGACGACGCTCAACTTCACTGAGGTACTTCTTACGCAGGCGAATACTCTTCGGTGTAACTTCAACGAGCTCATCATCATCGATAAACTCAAGTGCCTGCTCTAAAGAAAGCCGCACCGGCGGGCTCAGTGTTAAGGCCTCGTCGGTGCCAGCAGCACGTATATTGTTCAGCTGCTTGGCTTTGGTGGGATTAACGCCAAGGTCATTGGCACGACTATGAATACCAACCAACATGCCCTCATACACCTCAATCCCATGACCGAGAAACAAGCGACCGCTGTTCTGCAGATTAAACAGAGCATAGGCGAGCGCTTTGCCATTAGCCATTGACACCAGTACGCCATTGCTCCGCTGGCCAATTTCGGCCTTAACTCTCGGCGCATAACCGTCAAAAACGGAGAACAACAATCCTGTCCCCGCAGTGATTGTGAGGTAATGGGTGCGGAAGCCAATCAAGCCACGCGATGGAATACGGTATTCAAGACGCATACGGCCACGGCCATCAGGCTCCATGTTCCTAAGCTCACCTTTGCGCTCGGCAAGCTGAGTCATTACCGCGCCCTGAAACTCTTCTTCAAAGTCGGCGGTCACCAGCTCCCAAGGTTCCGTAACCTGGCCATCCTCTTCATGGAAAATAACCTCGGGGCGCGACACGGCCAGCTCATAGCCTTCACGACGCATAGATTCGATGAGCACCGACAAATGCAGCTCGCCACGACCCGACACACGGAACTTATCCGGGTCATCGGTGGGTTTAACCCGAAGAGCCACATTGTGCTTTAGCTCCTGATCCAAGCGCTCGCTGATCTGGCGACTGGTAACAAACTTACCTTCACGCCCGGCAAACGGTGATTTGTTTACCTGAAAGGTCATGCTGATCGTCGGCTCATCAATCATAAGCGCCGGCATGCCCTCGGGATGATCCCGATCACATAAAGTATCGGAGATATTCAGAACCTCAATACCGCTGAACACAATAATATCGCCGGCACTGGCACGTTCTACTTTTTGGCGCTCCAGACCATGGAAGCCGTAAACTTCGAGTACCCGGCCATTGCGCTTCTTGCCTTCAGAATCCACAATCAATACCGGCATATTCGGAGTGATGCTGCCGCGAGTCACACGGCCAATCCCAAGCACACCCACATAAGGATCATAATCGAGGCTTGAAACCTGCAACTGCAGCGGACCCTCAAGGTCAACTTCAGGTGGTGGCACTTCGCGCATAATGGTTTCGAACAGCGGGTTCATATCGCCTTCGCGAACACTCGAGTCCATGCCGGCATAACCGTTCAATGCCGAACAATAAACCACAGGAAAATCGAGCTGCTCATCGGTAGCACCAAGACGATCGAATAAATCGAAGGTCTGGTCAAGCACCCAGTCAGGACGGGCACCGTCACGGTCAATTTTATTGATTACAACAATTGGACGTAAGCCATGTGCAAAAGCTTTCTGGGTAACGAAGCGAGTCTGAGGCATCGGGCCATCAACAGCATCTACCAGCAATAAAACGCTGTCGACCATCGACATGACCCGCTCAACTTCGCCACCGAAGTCGGCATGCCCGGGCGTATCCACAATATTAATACGTGAGTCACCCCAGTTAATGGCGGTGTTCTTTGACAAAATAGTAATGCCGCGCTCACGCTCCTGATCGTTGGAGTCCATCGCCCTCTCAACCACTGCGGCGCGGACATCAAGCGTGCCCGACTGACGTAATAACTGATCCACCAAGGTTGTTTTGCCATGATCGACGTGAGCAATGATCGCGATATTACGAAGTTTTGTAACTGAACTCATGGGATTCTCTTCCGGGTGATACCCCCGGCAAAAGCCACACACTATCTAAGGTGACTAAAATCACTGGTGATACTGCAGCTGAAATAAAGGGCTATAACAAGCGGCAGGATTATAGAGCAGCGCATGTCCGGTGTAACGCGTTTTTACCAGATCATCACTATCAGGCCAGTTTCTGAGCCCCAATGAACCGCCGGTTCGATACCGGCGCGATGCTACACTGGGGCGGTGAATACCTCTAATGCCAGCAGTCTTGCGTACCTAAACCTGCAGCCAGATGACATTCTGGATGCTGTCGAGGCGCTTGGTTTTCGGTGCGATGGGCGCATGCTGGCCCTCAATAGCTATGAAAATCGCGTCTATCAGGTGGGTCAGGACACAGGCAGACCGCTGGTTGCCAAGTTTTATCGCCCCGAACGCTGGAGCGATGACGAGATCTTAGAGGAACACGACTTTGCCGCAGAACTGAGCGCAGCCGAGATTCCGGTGCTGGCGCCGCTGCAACACAACGGAGAAAACCTGTTTCGGCATAATCACTTCCGGTTTGCGCTCTACGCCTGCCATGGCGGCCGCGCGCCCGACCTCGATAATATGGAGCTGCTGGCACAGCTTGGCAGGCTGGTTGCGCGAATTCACTTGGTCGGTGAAAGCGCCGATTTTGAGTGTCGCCCTGCCCTTAATATGCAATCTTTCGGCATTGAATCTTGTCGCTACCTGCTGGATAACCACTTTATTCCCCATGAACTTACCGAAAGTTACACCAGTGTGTGTGAACACCTGTTCGGACATATAGAAGACTGCTACACCCGCGCAGACTATCCGCGCAATCTGCGACTGCATGGCGACTTTCATCCGGGAAATGTTCTTGTAAACGAAGACCGGCTGCACATTGTTGACCTGGACGATGCGCGCAGTGGTCCGGCAGTTCAGGATTTATGGATGTTTCTATCCGGCAATCGCGAAGAACAAACCCCGCAATTGGACGCCTTGTTAAGAGGCTACATGGAGTTTCGCCGCTTCGATGCGAGGGAACTGCATTTAATTGAAGCACTGCGCTCGCTGCGGATTCTTCACTATGCCGCGTGGCTCGCACGTCGCAAGGATGATCCCGCTTTTCAAATTGCCTTCCCGTGGTTCAATAGCTCACGCTACTGGGAAGAACACGTCCTCTCGCTCAAAGAACAATTGGCATTGTTGCAGGAGCCACCACTCGAATGGCTTGATTAAAGCAGCTTGATTGCGGGAGAGCCAAACGCTGCACAATCATTCATCGGCGTTGCACTGGATATCATCGCCCTATGCCGCTCTGCTGATTACACGGCTAATCGTCGTACTCTAGCTGATAACGCTAATAGCGAAAAAGCTACGCTTCTTCAATGGGCGGTAAGGTAATTTTGTGATCGCTGCTGTGCAAATAATCGTTAAACACATGCTCTGCGGTGAGCAGCTGATAACTGCCATCCGCCAGCTTATTGGTGGTGTCTTTCAAGCGATACACATAGTGTCCGCAGGTATACACATTGTGCTTACTGAAGTGATAACAGGTACACATTTTATCCATAACCGGCAGTTTCTTACCCTTTTCATCGACACCGGTAGCATCGTAGGCATCGATATAAAGACAGGTTCCTTTGCTGCTTAAGATATATCCGAAGGGCTCGCACTGAGGTTTAACATTAGCACCGAGACACGGACTATTACTCAGCATGCGCATTAAATAGCCTGTGGCAGAAAGACCGTTAACGACAACATTTTCTTCATGGGCTTCAAAATATTTTTGTTTAACGTGTTCCGGCAAGCCACATTCCTTGGTGACCGTAAAACGGGTAGCCACTTGAACAGCGCCGGCACCCGCCTGCAGATATTCCTTTGCATCGGTGCCGGTAAACACCCCGCCCGCGGGAATAACCGCAATAGGGAGATTCTCTTCGCGGACAAAACCAAGCACTTCCTGAAATACGTCTTTCAGACTGTAGTCAGCCCAATCCTCACCAAAACCCAAATGACCGCCGGCTAGCGGACCTTCGACAATAACGTAATCGGGGATACGATCCACCCGACGCCCGCTGCGCAGAAAAATTTTCAATGCGCGGAGACTAGAGACAATGATGCCAATATCCATACTATGGAAGCGCTTGTTTTCAGCCATTAAACGCAGGCTTTGATTATGCAAGCCCGCCGACAACGTAATGCCATCAACACCAGCATCCATTGCTGCGTTCAGCCGCACGCCCAGCGTATCCCCCGCAGCCCCCATGGTCAGTTTTTCCATGACGTTGATCCAGATAGCGCCGGACCCTTGTTTGCGATTCATGGCCTTAGTCACTACCGCAATCTGCGCCTCATACAAGCGGTCAAGATTAAACTTAACCAGCGATTTATCTGAGGTATTACGACTGGCTTTATGCTCGGTCGTTTTGGCTTTGGTGTAATGGGTTTTAAAGTATTTATCTGAAACGAAGGGAATCATCGCATCAGAAATATGGCCAATACCGCCAAGACGGCAGGCCTCTAGCGCCAACTCTACTGCAGAAATATCAACACCCATGCCACCAACGATAACAGGGAGATATTCTTTGCCCCGCAGCTTCAGGCGGAAATCATTAACTGTGGTCATGAAGTAATGGTCACGGATTTAATCAAGTTGTTAATTATAGTCTTGCTGTCAATGGATAGATACCTTTCAACCACATTTGAGGAGCCCCACAAGCCTTTATTTATATGCGGTTTTTGACACTGAATGACAAATATCAAAGGTATTTACCCTCACCTGTTTTAGCCTCATTGGTGGAACTAAAGCTGCAGTTTCTGGATTTAGGCCTTTGAAAGGATTATCTTTGCAACCCAGCAGCAACACTGTACGACCCATCAGGGTCTGCCCATAAAAATAATGCCGTAAACTATGTCGGCCAGCGTAAGGAATACTTAAAAGTGGATGTTGATCTTATTCTAGAACCCGATTTGAACTCGCAACAGATTACAGAAATCGGACAGGCGGCAGAGAAGTACGGGATTCGTGCAATCTGGACCTCTAACTATTTTGCTCATTGGGACGCTTTCTTAAGCCTTGTTCCCCTCGCGCAAACCACCAGCAAACTAAAAATGGGACCGCTGGCGGTTAGTCCATTTGAAATGCATCCGCTAAAAATTGCTAACTCGTTGTTGTCGCTGAATGAAATGTCAGGTGGTCGTGCACAGATCGCCGTAGGCGCAGGTGAAGGCAACATTACGGCAATGGATCTGAAGAAACCTAAGAAACAGGTTCTTGCGATTCGTGAAGCTATCGAAATTATTAAACTCGCTAGCAGCGGTGGTTTGAAAACCGGCTATAAAGGCGAAATTTTCAATGTAAATTTGCCTTGTGCCTATGACTGGCTCACGGCTCCGGCACCAAAAGTCTATGGTACGGCCTACCGCGAAATGATGATGCGCATGGAAGGTCGTGTTGCTGATGGCTGCTTCATTGGCTGCACACCACCGGAAGTTGCTGATATTGCTGCCGAGCAGGTGCTCACTGGGGTTAATCGCCGTGATGAGCCAGTGGACGACTTCAGCATTAATACCTTCTGGGGCTGGCACATCAAAGAAGATGCAGAGGCGGCCTTTCGTGAGTCCCGTCGTGAGTTGCCATGGCGTGCGCGTCTGCTTGACCCAAATATGATCAACATGTATTTGAACGATGAAGAGGTCAAGCTCGTGAGAGACAATTACGATGCCTATGTGGACTCCTACTTCACCCGTTCGGATAATGTACCGGGTGTTCCTATCGATATATCCAACCGCTTGTGCGAAGGGCTTACTTCTACCGGTGGTCTGGATGTGCTCGACAAGGAAATCGAACGCTTCAAAGTGTTCGGCAAGGCTGGTCTCACCGAAGTCGCATTGCGACTGCATGATGACCCAATGGATGGCTTGAAGATTATTGGTGAAAAAGTTATTCCGGCTTTACGCGACGCATAACAAAAATATCAAGAAATAAAAAAAGCCCCGTCTTCTAAAAAGTCGGGGCTTTTTTGTTTTCTGTGACCCAGATTAAATGTCTGTTTAATCCTTCAAGTGGACTTACTTGTTCCACTTACCCCGATCGGCATCCATCTGAACCTTACCACCCCGGCGGTCAAGCATCATCTGCGCCACTTCTTTACCAAAGATACGCTGAGGGATCACATTCATTGGGTCTTTACGATTGGTGTATTCACGATAGTTAAAGTCATATTCCTGTTGCGCATCACGCAAGCTCGGTGGCAACTTATCGGCGTTGTCATACCAAGTAAACCAGCGATCAACAAACTTAGTGAGATACGCTTCGCACTGATCGATGTGCTCCTCACTCAACGTTGTAATGTAGCTTGAACAGACCGGTGACTGCATGCAGCGAATACCAGGACCATGGCTGGCAGACCAGACGTAATCGGTGTTGGCACGGAACTCGAGATACTCTTTATTCGCATCACCTTCATAGTACTTATCAACATGGGCCTCGTTGGTCTTAAGGTCAACCCGGTTAACGTAATCTGCATAAAACAACATGTTCGGCACAGTACCAAAAATAACCATCAGGTTAGGCACCAGAGTTTCCTGGCCCAAAACCACATTAATATTCATATCAATGATGCTGGCCTTGCGATTGCCTATCCATGAGCGCACAAACCAATCGACATCGTTACCGGTATAGCCAAAAAACGCGCCTTCCATGGACTCATCCGGTGACTGATAATAATCAGCCCCGTCAGAGATCGGATGAAGCTTGCAATCGAAACGCTCGATAATTCGGTCGGCGATGGTTCCGTGGATATTCCACATACGTTCCCATTGCTTAGATACATCGACGTTTGGATTATCTTCAAGGAACTCGAAAATTGTTTTCACATCACTCTGTTTTTCGCTCATGCTCATACCCCTCCATTAGACTGTTTACCGGCCAGCAGAACGGTTTGCCGACCAGTGGAATCTCTTCGAAAACGACCATAAATCCTGCCGGAAGCCTAGCAGGATTAGTCCACTAAGCTATCGTCCAGCCCTACTGCGACCATAGATTGGCACAGCATGAGCCCAAATCAGTGACATATATCAACAGAAGATGCTCATAGTGTTAATTTGATCCTTGACTGAACCTCCCCGCACTGCTCATTATTAACTATACCAAGGTGCACGAAGCTAATACAAAGCGAACTATGTCTGATGCAACAAACAACCTAATTATGGTCTGCGGTGCCTCCCGCTCGGGCACCACCATGCTAGACCTAATGCTCGGCAACAGCGACAGTGAATTTTCCTGTGGCGAGATTTACGCACTCTTTCGCCCCTACCGGACACATCACTTTGATCCCGACTGCTGCTGCGGCGCCAAGCCTTGCCACGTCTGGAGCAAACTCGGCAAACTTAATGAAAGCGATTTTCATGCTGCCGCATTAGCACAAACAGGCATTCATCACGTAGTGGATTCCTCAAAGGATCTAAACTGGGTTCTCGACAGTAATCGCTGGGCAAGCCATCAAGATGTTCCGGTAAAGAACGTACTGCTGTGGAAACAGCCGATTGATCTTGCCTACTCTCACTGGAAGCGCGGGCGACCCATCGATTACTACCGGCGCGCTTTCCTTAACTATCATGAGCGCTTTCTCGACCTGCGCCTGCCGTACGTGGCTATTGGCTTCGAAGCACTTGTCGATGCGCCTGAACAAATGCTTAAAAAGGTATGCAGCTACACTGGAATTAAATGGTATGCGGGCCGCGAAGAGTTCTGGCGAAAAAAACATCACCATCTATTCGGCAGCGCAGGCACCTTCAAACAAGTCGATACTGGCAGCTCAAAGATACGCTCCAAAGAAGATTTCCCGGCTGACTTTCTTGCTGCATGGGGCAATACTGATGCCGCGCAAGGTAAGGATAAACGACTCAATGATGTGATCTCCGCATTACGAGCAGCCGATATAGTTTTGGGCGCTCCTGCCAATGTCAACGCGAAGTTGCGTTATTCCGGACCGGCAAAACCGTTTTGGTATTATCACCATGCATTGAAGTACATGTACCAAAAACACTTCCCGGTTCAATTGAGCTCTGCCGAATCGACCTGAGCATCGACCCACTCAAGCAAAACTAGGATTGTCGGCCACAAAAAAACCGGCATGCGTCGCATACCGGTTTTTTGTAAACAAAGAAGCGCCAGCCAAGTTAAACAAGTTTGGCTACTGTAATGCGTACAATCTCTGCACCTGAGAACTGCTCTATGCACATCTGAACTAATTGTTCAGAAAAAAGCGCTTACTCAGGAATTACGTTTTCAGCCTGCGGGCCCTTCTGACCCTGAGTCACATCCATCGTAACTCGCTGACCATCTTTTAATGTTTTGAAACCTTCGGCCTGGATAGCTGAGTGATGCACAAACACATCCGCGCCGCCTTCCTGTTCGATGAAACCAAAACCCTTTGCATCGTTAAACCACTTAACTGTTCCGCTTACTCTAGACATACTAACCTCTGACAAATACTGACAACTTCTGTTATGGAAAAGCTCATCTCTGTTTCAGCCAAAAAAGTGCACGGGCCCGATGAGCACGATGTCAGTATATATGGCTGCTGCGCAAAATAAAGCAATAAAATGCTAACCGAGGGTCATCAATGCAGACCAGATCAGCGGCTTAACCACATTTTAACGCTAAAATGGCGGTGCTGCTGCGTTTTAAGCCCACACCGGAACTACAGTCCAGCAACAACCGTTCGGACATCAGCAGCCATATATTCGACCCGATGCGGCGGTGTGAATAGCGCCACCAGGACCCCTTCAGGGTTTAGCAAATACACTGTCGGTGAGTGATCGACCCGGTAATCGTCAGGGTCGGCATTCACGCTATAGGTCGCATCAAGGCCCTCAACCAGTGTGTCGAGCTGCTGCTGCTCACCGGTAATTGCGGTGAACCCGGCGCCATAAGCGGTAATGTATTCGTTGAGCACCAACAAAGAATCCCGCCCGGGATCAACCGACACAAACAACACTTCTATTGACGCGTCATCATATGCTAAAAGCTCAGCATCCAATTCGTCCCTTAACAAACCAAGCTTATACATCGTCGGCGGACAAAAATGACTGCAGGAGGAAAAGCCCATGAACAACAATGTCCAATGACCCTGCAATTGTTGGTTGCCAAAAGAATCGCCATCCTGATCCATCAACATAAACTCAGGCAATGGCTTAGCCGACAACAATAAACTTCCAGCTTCCCCGGCAATCACCCGCGGCAAACCGGAAACCGGCTCATTCACAGGTCGCATAACAAAAACCGCAATGAGCACCAGACTCATTGCGGTTATAAAGAAAATAAAAAGTCTCTGCATTGCTCTCTAAAAAGTGTTACTTGCGCCGACCGATTTCTTGGGCCGTGTAAACAACGCCATAACCATTACCATTAACGTAAAACTAACCCCGTCAGAAAAAATCATCATGAACTGATATCCCGGCGGGAATGCTGACCATATAATATCGGCAAATCGTGGGTAAGCCGTATAGGCTATTCCCATGGTTCCGCAGATTGCGACATGATCCCAGTACTTTACAGTAAACTTATTCAGCATGAGCATTGCAGCACCAATTAACAGACCAATAACAATGCTGTTGAACCAACCTATAGCGATCATCACCGGCGATGCTTCTGGCGCGCCGTTGCGTTGAATATAGACTGTTGCCACCGGTCCTAACGCACGCATGTTTTTGCGAACATCATCGCCCGAATCGCGGCCTGGCAAAATGTAGGTGCCTGATTCGGGGAAATGCTCCAACAGCGCCTCTGCCGCAGCAACGTCATCCCTGGTCTGCGACATGGTACTGTAAGGAATATCGGTAAACACATAGAACCCAAGACTCCAGATCCAGGCCACCAAAGCCACACACACCGCACCTAAAATTAAACGCATCCGATTACCCTCATGCCAGATTAACTTTTCTTAAAAGCTTCCAACTGCGCACACAGGCGAGCCAACAGAAGCGAGGCCACCAATAATACTGCCCCGCAACGACCGCTGTCCAAAAGGATCAACCGTTAAATCATTCAGAACGAGGAAATCCACCACGAACAAGGGGTCTCGTCAGCTAACCAGCAACTCGCAAGAATGATATTCTTCCAAAAAGCGCTCAAAATCACAAAGCCCTATCCGGGGCATTGCACAGGATATTTAATGGATATTGATGTCATTCTCGAAGCCGATGTCGGACCACAGCAGTTTGCTGAACTCGCAGTAAAAGCCGAAAAAATTGGTGTGCGCGCCATCTGGTCTTCTAACTACCACCAAAATTATGATGCATTTCTGGTAATGGCACCGGCGGCACTGGCCACATCAAAAATCAAACTGGCAGCATTGGCAGTTAGCCCTTGGGAAATGCATCCGTTGAAAATGGCAAACGCTCTGCTCACATTGAATGAAATCTCTAATGGCCGTGCCGCTGTCGCATTAAGTGGTGGCGGTGGTGTGCTCGGAGCCTGCGGATGGAAAATTAATTCGGGGCAAAAAGAACCCTGGCCACTGAAAGACCCCGTCATGCTGAATCGTTACCCGGAACGACGGGTTGCCGGTGTACGCGAAGGCATTGAAGTAATAAAAACCGCGTGTAGCGGCAAGCTGGCTTATTCCTACGATGGTGAAATTTTTCAGGTCACACGCCCATTCGTTATGGACTGGGCAAAAGCTCCTAATCCGCTGGTTTATGGTTGCTGCAGCGGCCCGATGATGGTTCGCATGGGCGGTCGTGTGGCCGATGGCATTCAGGTCTCCGATTTCACTGTAGCGATGATGCCTGAAGCAATGGAGAACCTTGAGAAAGGCTGGGCGCTTCGTGATGAGAAACCCGACGACTTCCGCATCGGTAACTTTTGGGCATGGCACATGAAAGATGACATTAACGTCGCTCTGTATGAGGCGCGCCGCGAACTGATCTGGCGGGGCGCCATTGCAGGTCGTTACAAAGATGAAATTCGCCCTTTCTGCCACGATGAAACGGAAGTGGAACTGGTTGTTGATAACTTCATGAACCTGCTGAAAGCCTATTGGACGCGCACCGGCGTTATCGACAATATCCCCGATGACTTATCGGAGCGGTTGGTAAAAGGCATGGCTTCTACCGGCGACATGAGCAGCATGGAAGAAGAACTTGAGCGTTTTGATCAATTTGCAAAAAGCGGCTTAACCGAACTCTCCATTCGCCTGTTTGATGACCCGATGGATGGGCTGGAAAAAATCGGTAAGCATGTGATGCCTCGATACTCTTGATCTGCGGCTATCATTCGTACATTGATAAATTCATTACTAAAAAAACAACTAATACTGATCAGCCTGCTGCTCTACACTGGCGTACTCCTGCAGCGAACCATCCTTATTCAGCTGAAAAACCTTATAAGGCTGAAACCGGTCACCCATCTCCATACCCGGGCTGCCCAAGGGCATTGCAGGCACCGCAAGGCCAATTGCATTTTCAGCGGGGTTATCAAGAAACTGCTGCACGTATTTGGCGGGCACATGGCCTTCAAACACATAACCCTGCTCAGATACTGCGGTGTGACATGACGCAGACTGCGAAGTCACACCCAGCTGCTTCTTCAAGCCATCAAGATCTTCGGGATGACGGGTCTGCGCGGTAAACCCAAATTCCTCAAGATGCGAGATCCAGCTAGCACAGCAACCGCAGGTAGGTGACTTGTACACCTGCAGCTCTTCGGCACCGGATGTTAGTGGAGCTGTGGTGAGAAAAACACCACAGAGAAAAACGAGGTTTACATATCTCAACATAAAAATCTGCCCTAACTGACAAAGTTACCGCGACTGATCGCCGTAACTTTCCATATACATGCGCAAACGCGCACCCCAGATTTCAAACAAGGTGTTCAGGCTATTTTCAGAATTAAGCCGGGTGTTCTGCTGATATTGATTACCAACACGCTGCGGCCCCTCGTAAATAGCCAGTAACTCACCATTACCGCCATCACGCAACTGCGCCTGCGCAACAACAATGCCGAAGCCCTGCGTTTGAACATCTTCGCCCTTGCGTGCAAACGGCATCAAGCTGACCAATTCCACGCGCATAATCAACACGCCTTCGCCAGGCTCATCAACAATCTCATATTTCTGACTGATTTCTTCGCTGATAGCTTCTTGGTAAGTCTTTTTGAGCCACTTCTTATCTTCAGCTGTAAGCGCCCATTTCTGAGTACTGCGCTCATCACTGCTTACCCACGGTGGAGCCAATACGAAAGTTGCACTAACACCGAGAGGTGCGATCAATACTTTTTTATAAGCAGAAAGATCAATGTCAGCCTTTTGATAGTAAGGCGCCATTCTTTCGACCTCAGTCGCATCGACCGCAAAAGCAACATTTGTTAAAAATCCGAGGCTAATGGTCAGATACAGCACATAGTTTTTCATGTCAGATCACTCTCAATAAAAAAGGCACCCGTTACAGTATCCAATACTACTAGATAATATGCATACGATTCATTAATGGTTAAAATTAAACACCGACGAGCATTCCGGAAATAAAGCCAAGCAACGCTAATTATGACTTTGCCAAATATTTACAGACCCCGGGTTTTGCTCATGCAGATCAGGGATGACGCCACTGTCCGTACTGAGGAATACCAAAGCTTCCTGACGTATAGTGGTCTGAGCGAAGACCAGCTCGACGTGCTGAATGTATTCGATACCCCCCATTTCGATGCCGGGGTGTTGGAGGGCTACGATGGATTGTTTGTCGGTGGCGCCAGCGAGGCCAGTGTACTAGAACCCGAACAATACCCATTTGTCGTGCCTGCCATTGCCTTATTGCAGTATTGCCTGCGTGAGTCAATACCGGTGTTTGCTTCATGCTTCGGCTTTCAGTTGGCAATACTGGCATTGGGCGGCGACATTATCCGCGATCGCGATAACTACGAAATGGGCACACCACTTCTTTCGCTCAGTAAGGCCGCGACCGATGATGTGCTATTTAAAACCATAACCAAAGCGTTTCCGGCAGTATCGGTGCATCGCGAAAGGGCCTCTGCTCTGCCGATGGGCTGTGAGCTGCTCGCCTATACCGACGCCTGCCCACACGCATTTAAGGTAGAGGATAAGCCGTTCTGGGCCTTTCAGTTCCACCCCGAAGTTGACCGAGCAACACTGATTGAGCGACTAACCACTTACAAATCAACCTACACCGAGGATGATAGACAACTCAATGAGGTATTGGCATCAGCTGTTGTAACACCAGAGTCGAATAAACTGCTGCAACGCTTTGTTGAGCAGGTGCTGTGCCAAATCTAGGGATAAACGATCCGCTGAGAGGAACGTCCGCAGAAGACTTCACCGTCATCCATGGCGGTCATTTGCTGATAACAATCTTTCACTGAATCGGTTAACAGTAGCGTCGGTGCGCCACCAAGGTAACGCATCAGATAAACGTATTTAATCTCTTCGGTAGGCACACTGAATTTGTAAAACGTATTTACACAACGCCCATCGATAAACTCGACCCCTTGCTTCTCCGCGCTTACAGCTAGGTTTTCTACAGCGGCAAGGCATTGGTGCGTTTGATAGTCCTTCATATTGACGAACGCCAGTTCAGGAGCATTAGCGCCACCTTTTTCACTTGCTAAAAAAAACAGATGCAGTTCGGCATAGGCCGGCATTGAAGACACAAGAAAAAGCAGCCCAATAAACAGTCTTTTCATCATCTACTCCGGCAGACGGATAAGCCCATAGGGTTAAACAGCAAGACATTACCGGCTTTGACGCAGTGCTATCTGGCTCTCATCAATATTGGCAACACAGTCGTCTTAATACACCATGACGCTGAGCCGGCTGGCTATCCTGCCCAACCGAGTATCCGAAAATACGCCACCCCGAACCTTTAAGCTGTTGCTCCCCAATTAAACCAACGAAGGCAGATGCCTGCAGCCGGCTTGTGCACAAAGCAACCGGTTCACTTAGCGGGGGCAGCCTTCAGCGGAAAGTATTTCGCTGCGGCAGCAACCACATCATTAAGCACATCACCCTTGGGATTTCCTGTGAATTTTGCAACCATCTTGTGATCCGCATTGAATATCAATACGCAGGGACTGAACAAGTCGAGGCTGTATTCCTTTGCCCAGATATTCTGAGTATCCACGTATATCCTCACGCCACTAGGAACATGTTTTTTTAGCTCCTTGTTCAACTCGTTCAGTATAAATTTAGATGAGGTATTAACATCTCCAATGTCCATGGTATTGATACTGGAAAACTTAGGACGAATGGCCTCCTCCCACTTTCCAAGCTCTGCCATTTCAGTGAGCGAGGTAACAAAGACGACCACCGGCTTGCCAGAGAAGTCTTGCAAGCCACCTTTTTTGCCGTCCTGATCCATAAGCTCGGCAGGCACAGCAAATACCGCCGTGGACACACCACTTAAGGCCAGCACAAAAAGAACTCGCTGTAAGCAAGCAAATACTGAGTTACGTGCCCTATTTATTTTTGCCATATTCATTCACATTCTCCATGGGAAACACTGGTTCTTTGCTTTATGGGCCAAGCCTTCATTTCACCCATAACCGTCTTGCTATTTGCACCGCGAGTACTGTTACGTTGTTTCATCTGTTCAAATTACGACCATGAAACGATCTCATCAATACCCGGACGGTTAAAAGGTTCGCCTGCTAAATTTAATCAGCATGCATCAGCCATTATCTTACCCCAAAAATTTCAGCATCACATAATCGACAGGGTTGTCAGCGCAGACCAGCGGCCCACACTCCAAAAAAGTCGCAATAACATTTAATGCAACCGTAACCACAGCGATCCAGCACGCGCTCCGTTCCAATAGGTTCATTTTGACAGGGCCATCCATATCCAGATCTGGCATGCGCGAGAGCATTAGCAAAACACCAACTGCAAGCAGCGTTGCTGTAAACAACAGGAATGACCATGTGTATAAATGATAGCCAAACACTGCAGAGCCATAAGTGCCACTCCCCGG
>JAQWPD010000020.1 GCA_029245525.1 Gammaproteobacteria bacterium
TTTTTTTGCGCAAAATACAGGGGGAACAACGAGCTTTACTGAGCAGCGCCTAGATCAACTTTCCTCAGCGGTGACCACAACCCGCTGCCCTACCCGCACAGGCAAACCTGTAGGCTTTTGATAGGTTTGCTCAATAAGGTCCCAGTCAACGTCGGTGATCTGAGGATCAACCACCCGAACAAACGCTTCCATGACACGCGTTAAACTGCGTGCCGCCAAATTTTCAGATGGCTCTAATGGCGGATAGGCCTGAAAAAATAAATCATTACCAATGTACGCAAACTTATAGGGCTCGTTCACAATTATTACCGGGGTGCCGACATCCACCTGTGGAAACAACCACTCGATGCTTTCAGGGTACATGCGCACACACCCGTGTGTTACCTGCATGCCAACACCCGCGGGCCGATTAGTACCATGAATCAAATAGCCAGGAATACTTAAACGCAGTGAATACTCACCCAACGGGTTATCGGGCCCCGGGGGTACTGATGAAGCCAAAAAATCACCCCGCTCAGCATGCTCTGCAATAACTGACTGAGGTGGAAACCAGGTAGGTTTTGTCTGTTTTTGCACCACCTTCGAAGTGCCCACTGGCGTAAGCCACTCCTGACGTCCAATGCTAATAGGGAAAGTACTCACCTTAACCGAGCCATCTGCAACATCATTAAAATAATACAAACGATACTCGGCAACGTTAATAACAATGCCTTTACGTGTAAGTAGCGGCAATAAATGCCGCGATGGCAACGTGACTACCGCGCCATCAGGCGGTAACCACGGATCAATGCCCGGGTTTGCTAAACGAATTTCTTCAAAACCCAAACCATAACGTCTGGCCATCGCACTTAAGTTATCACTGCCGTCGATAGCCACATAACCAATGTCGCCAACAACAGATATACCCGGATCAGCAAACTCATACTCAGCCGCAATTACCCCAACTGAATAACAACTCAGCACAAGCACAGTGAAAACAAGTTTCATATCACGCCCCAGCATTACAACAGCAACCCCGTCATCAGCATTCCATAGATAATTGTACTGACTAGCACAATGCCTACAAGGTTCAAAAAGAACCCGGCTCGCGACATCTGCGGGACAGTCACTTTACCAGAGCCAAATACAATCGCATTCGGCGGTGTAGCAACAGGCAGCATAAACGCGCAACTTGCCGCGATTGCAGCCGGTACGATAATCAGCTCAGGTTGAATATCCAAGCCGACAGCCACCGCATATAACACCGGCACCAGCGTCGCCGTAGTGGCAAAGTTACTGGTGAGTTCGGTTAAAAAAATGACTATAGCCACCACTAAAAACACGATCAAGATGGTGGGAAAACTACCAAAGACTAACGCCTGAGCCCCGAGAAACCCACTAAACCCGCTGGACTCAAGCGCACCTGCAAGGCTCAGGCCACCACCGAATAACAAGAGCAAACCCCAGGGCAGCTTCAGCGCCGTTGTCCAATCCATCAAGCGTTCTTGCAGACCTGCGCCAGCGGGGACCATAAACAAGGCCATGCTCGAAATAAGTGCAACACCTGTATCAGTAAGGCCGGCAAGTGGCTGCCAGTTCCCCAAAGTAAGTTGATTTAATAAAGGGCGCGTAATCCATGCTGCAGCGGTGAACAAAAAGACCACGAGGGTCCGCCGTTCAGCAGAGCTTAAATCTGGCAGGGCGTTACGCGCGTCTATCAACAACTCACTGGCGCCGGGAATTTCAGCGGCTTGCACCGGGTACGCCCAACGGGTGAGCACCCACCAGGCTACTGGCACAAACACCAGCACCAATGGCATACCGATCATCATCCAGGTGGCAAAACTAATGGTCCGCCCTGTCTCGTCGGTTAGAAACGACACGACAAATAAATTAGGAGCAGTGCCAATAATTGTGCCGATACCACCGATGGATGCAGCGTAGGCAATGCCCAACAGCAAACACAGCGCAAAGCTCTGCTGCTCACTGGAATTATCTGCGGAAGGCAGCAAAGAAATCACACTCAAAGCCACAGGCAATAGCATGATGGTGGTTGCCGTATTGGTGACCCACATACTCAAGACCGCAGAAATACCCATAAATGCGGCAACAATAAATTTTGGCTTAGAACCGACCATACCCAATGTAACTAGGGCAATGCGTCGGTGCAGCCCCCAGCGTTCAACTGCCAGTGCGACCAAAAAGCCACCCAAAAACAGGAACACCAGAGGGTGCCCATAGGGCGCAGCAATCTCTTTGATCGGTGCAGCACCCGCCAATGGAAACAAGGCCAATGGCAACATCGCGGTCATATACACGGGCAGCGCTTCGGTCATCCACCAAAAGCTCATCCACAACCCAATGGCGGCGACATAGCGCGCATAGACACTTAAGACCAGAGTATTTCCTGCCGGATCGACATAAGAATCAGGAAGCAGAAAAAATGTCAGCACAGCGATTGCCGGACCGAGAATCATATAACGAGTTTTACCCGTAGGACTGATGACAGCAGCGGTCAAAGACTCACCCTCGTAACTGTGAAAAACACCGTTGCAACTGTGCTACCGGCCTGTGTTGTTACGCCGCCCTCACAGCCAGTTTAAAACCGAATGAGAGCCGAACCCCAGGTAAAACCACCACCGAAGGCTTCCATCAGTAACAGGTCACCGCGTTTTATACGACCGTCACGTACGGCAACATCCAAGGCCATAGGCACAGATGCGGCCGAGGTATTGCCATACTTTGCAACCGTTAGAATGACTTTTTCCATCGGCATGCCTAAACGCTTAGCGGTAGCTTCTATAATCCGTTTATTGGCCTGATGCGGAACCAACCAATCGAGCGCATCGTGATCGAGACTATTGGCTTCGAGCGTTTCCTTAACGACGGCGCCCAAAGTCTTTACCGCAAGCTTAAAGACTTCGTTGCCTTGCATATGAATAGCGAAGTCTTTATTAAGATCGCCCTCCGGGCGTTTTGAAACACCCGCCGGTGCATACAACAGGTCTTTGTACTGACCATCAGCATGCAAATGCGTTGAAATAATACCCTGCTCTGTCGCAGGCTGAAGAACCACCGCGCCGGCACCATCACCAAACAATACGCAGGTTGCGCGGTCGGTCCAGTCAGTAATGCGTGAGAGTGTTTCTGCGCCAATAACCAGGGCATTTTTTGACTGACCCGTACTCACAAACTTATCCGCACTACTCAGCGCATAAATAAAACCACTGCATGCAGCCTCAACACTAAATGCGGCACAACCATGAATACCGAGGGCATCCTGAACAATGGTGCCTACATTAGGAAAAACCAAATCAGGGGTGGTTGTACCAACAACCAGAAAATCGATCTCTTCAGGCGTTATACCAGCCGCCTCTATCGCACGCTTCGCCGCTTCAATCGCAAGTGATGCGGTGGTTTGCTCATCGGCAGCAATGTGCCGTTGCTCAATACCGCTGCGGCTGCGAATCCACTCATCGGTAGTCTCGACAATTTTCTCGAGTTCAATGTTTGTCAATATCCGTTCCGGCACATAATGGCCTGTTCCGGCAATTCTGGAATACATTCAGTCCGCCTGCTCTTCGAGCAGCCGACCGATTTTACCCGGAACATCCTGCTCAACTTCAATTAAAGCTATTTTGATAGCTCTATGAAACGCCACTTCATCGGCACCACCATGGCTTTTAACAACGATACCATTCAGTCCAATGAGGTTGGCACCGTTGTAATGCCGCGGATCTAATCTTTCTGCCAATTTACGCAAAACAGGCAACGAAACCGCACCTGCAAGCTTACCGTATATACCGCCCTGGAATTCATCTTTTAGGTATTGGCGAATCAGCTTTGCTGTACCTTCCATAACCTTCAGTGCGATGTTGCCGGCAAAGCCGTCGGCAACAATGACATCGGCCTTGTTTTGCGAGATATCATTGCCCTCGACAAAACCAATATAGTTCAGCGAACTGGCGGCCAACATTGCTGCAGCACTGCGAATGGTATCGTTACCTTTAAGCTCTTCCTCGCCAATATTCAGCAGTGCCACCCTGGGGTTCTGCACGCCTTCCACCTGCGATGAAACCACAGAGCCCATAATGGCAAACTGGTAGAGATGCTCAGCCGTAACATCAATGCTCGCACCGAGATCAAGCATAAGACTGCTGCCACCCAAGGTAGGAACATTTGCGATGATGGCGGGCCGGTCGATACCCGGCAGGGTTTTTAATACGAAACGTCCGGTAGCCATCAATGCACCGGTATTGCCGGCGCTAACGCAGGCATCGGCTTCGCCATCCTTAACCATGTTAATAGCGATGCGCATTGAAGACTGCTTCTTTTTGCGTAATGCATCGGCAGGTGACTCGTCCATGCTGACAACCTGCTCAGCGGGAACCAGCAATGCGCGATCAGCAAGCTCAGGAACCGCATCGAGATACGGCCGAATAACGTCAGGGAGCCCCACGAAGGCAATAGTTAAGGCCGAGTTCTTACGCAACATAGCGATGCCTGCCGGAAGGCAAGCTGCTGCACCCCGGTCACCGCCCATTGCATCAATAGCAATCTTTACTGGCTTAACCAATAGTCATCCCCCCCACCTGGAAACACACATACCCTATGCCGGGCGTGGCTTAACTCCGCGAACGCCCTAAGGCTTATTCGGAATCTTCAGCAGCAGGTGTGGCGATAACTTTCTTACCACGATAGTAACCATCAGGACTGATGTGATGACGAACATGAGTTTCGCCCGTTGTGGCTTCAGTCGAAAGTGCGGGAGCACCAACTTTGTCATGACCGCGACGCATGCCGCGTTTAGAAGGTGTGGTACGATTTTTTTGAACTGCCATGGTTACATCTCCGGTAACTGTCTATCAGTAACTATTATTTAGTCGGGTTGCCATTCTTGCCTGAACTCTGTTTGCTCAACAAGTCTGCCAATCCGGTAAACGGTTGTGTTATTTCCTCCGCCTCTGCAACTGATGCTTCATGGTCGATAACAGTTACCAAGGTGGAACATAAATTTATATCGCTGTGCTTCGGTGAAAATTGCATGGCGCTGATAAGCTCATCTTCAATGAACTCTTTCAGCGGCAAACCCTCCTCCGTCAATTCCAGGGTTTCGAACAGATCCACTTCCGTGTTTCTACCCGACCCCGGCAACTTCAATGCATATGCAAACCGAATACGCGGCTGCCATAGCATGGACTCCAGACAGCGCTGACATACTAATTTAAGCTCACCATCAATTGTGCCGGCAATCGATGGCAAAACATCGATTGCGGTTTTTGATGCTGTCCTTGTCGATACACCAAGAGCAGGCTTGAACTTAATCTGTATTTTCAGCGTTGCGTCAGCAGCACTATCAGCATACAACAACTCACTCAAACGACCCGCAGTGGCGGCGGACACAGTAAAGTCCAACTCATCGCTATCAGCAATGAGACCTTTGAGCTGCTTGATTCCGATATACTCAGTGAGCATAGGGCGCGTATGATAGATTTCGCAAAAACCCCTGTCAAAACAATGCTGAAAAGAATTTCGCCCGTTTCGGTCATCGCGCCGTCTCTAGCGGACAGAGCGCCACGGGGCCAACACCATGAGTCTGCTGCAAAGCTATAGCTGACAACACTTCACGACTTTTTCTTAAGGGCCCGCCAGCCATGTCCAACACACTTATTCTTGCTTCCACCTCCAAGTATCGGGGCGGCCTGCTGGCCCGCATTTGCAAAGACTTTACCCAACAAGCGCCAATTTGCGACGAAACACCCGCCGGGGACGCAACCCCGGCTGCATTAGCAAAACGACTGGCCCGAACCAAAGCAACCTCGATAGCTGCACAGAATCCGGAGGCGCTGGTGATTGGCAGTGATCAGGTTGCGAGCCTGTCAGGCGTGATACTGGGCAAACCCGGCAATCATATTAATGCGGTTAAGCAACTGAGCGCCTGCTCCGGCCACACTGTTAACTTCTATACGGCTGTGTGCATTCGTCGCGAAAGCGACAACACCGAACTGATGCATATCGACCACACGAGGGTATGTTTTAAAGCCTTATCACCGGCGCTTATTGAAAACTATCTGCAAGCAGAAAAGCCCTACGACTGTGCCGGCAGTTTTAAATCGGAAGGTCTGGGTGCAGTGCTGTTTGATCATATCGACAGCTCAGACCCTACAGGGTTAATCGGCTTACCGCTTATTTGGGTGGCTGAGGCCTTGATGCAATCAGGGGTTAAACTGCTGAGCAGTTAGACACCTTCGTCATTACATTTTATCGAGGCGATTGAGAGCTGCGTTCAACTCCTCACCCATGGGTGCCTGAATCATCACAGTGCCATGACCATTGCGCTCCGGGTATTCAAGCACCGCAGCGTGCAAAAACAAGCGCTTGAGTTTTAATTTACGCAGCGCATTGCTCTGGGGATTACCGTAACGGGCGTCGCCCAAAACGGGGTGCCCGATAGCTTCGGCGTGAACACGAATTTGATGCGTACGCCCAGTAAACAGGTCCACTTTACAGTAAGTGGCCTCACTGTAAACGCTGAGCGGAATAAACCGGGTATGCGCTGGTTTGCCCTTCTCAGACACACTGACATGCCGCTCACCTCCCTCACGTGTATGCACCTGAAGCGCGAGCTTCACATCCTGAGTGCCACTCGACAGACGCCCGTCAAGCAACGTCAGATAGCTCTTTTTCACACCGCCCTCACGAAATGCCTCATGAAGGTACCGCAGACTGCTGCGCTTTCGCGCCACAAGAATGCAGCCACTGGTGGCCCGATCAAGACGATGAACCAATTCAAGTGAGCGCTCCTGCGGATTAGCAGCCCGCATCAACTCAATAAGACCGGCGCTAATGCCGCTACCACCATGCACAGCCAAGCCGGAAGGCTTGTTCAACGCGATGACGTCATCGTCTTTATAGATAATGTACTTATTGATCCAATCCGGGTTCTGCGGTGGCTGCTTCGCCACCTCGGTAGCCAGCTGCACCGGCGGTATTCGAACAATATCGCCCTCCAGCAGTCTGCGTGCGGGCCTAATACGACCTTTGTTTACCCTCACCTCACCGCTGCGGATCATTTTATAAATGTGCGATCGCGGCAAGCCCTTGAGCTCAGCCATTAGGAAGTTATCGAGCCGGCGTTCAGCCATTTCGGCGTCAATCGTGACGAACCGGGCAGGCGTTTTCCCAGAAACCCCGCCATTATTGGCTTGAACGCCCTTCGGGGCGGTTTTGTCACTGAATAAACTCATGTTCAGAAAATACTCGGATTAGGTGCCCTAATACATTGATGCTAAAGGCAAGCCCTGCTATATTAACCCGACTCGCAAATGCGTGTTACCTGTTGTCTGGCCTGATGTTTTGCCAAACACAAGTTTTTCCCACAGAGTTGCTGTGGTTTTATCTATTTTATGACCTGCACAGCGGGTCATTAACGGTCACATGGCCCAATCACCCTGATGGACAAACTCCATCACGGCGATAATAAATTTAAAGTCATTATAGAGAACAGATGGATTTGCTGCTTAGAATCCTGCCTGAGTCTCAAAGGGTTTAAGAATGCCCTCGGTAAATAACAATCCAATCATTGGAACGCGTCGACTCCGACGCCGGGCTTGCTTCGCTCAGTTAAATGAGCAGTCTAAAAGCACCCGTTCTTTTGCAGATTCATACCAAAGACTTTTCGAGTCAGTGACCCCCAACAAAAGTAGTTTAGGGGCTTATGAAAAGAATGCTAATCAATGCAACTCAAAAAGAAGAGTTGCGCGTAGCCATCGTGGATGGTC
>JAQWPD010000031.1 GCA_029245525.1 Gammaproteobacteria bacterium
GTTGGCGCCGGCCAGATCAATATCTTCGAGCAGTGGACTTGATACTGCTGCCTCGGCCGCTTCACGTGCCCGGTCATCGCCACTCGCGATGCCCGAACCCATCATCGCCATACCCATCTCAGACATGACAGTCCGCACATCCGCAAAATCGACGTTGATCAGACCAGGACGAGTAATCAGTTCTGCAATACCCTGAACCGCACCCTGAAGCACCTCGTTCGCCGCACCAAAGGCTGCCAACAAACTTGTATCACTGCCCAGAACCGCTAACAACTTATCGTTAGGGATGGTGATTAAAGAATCGACATATTTGCTGAGCTCCACAATACCGCTGTCCGCAATGGAGGTGCGCTTTTTGCCCTCCATTCCGAATGGCTTGGTTACAATTGCTACGGTCAAAATGCCCATTTCCTTAGCTACCTGAGCAATGACAGGTGCGGCGCCGGTACCCGTACCACCACCCAAGCCAGCGGTAATGAACAGCATGTCCGCACCGTCAATCGCTTCTTTCAGGCGATCGCGGTCTTCCATCGCTGCCTGTCGGCCGACATCGGGATTTGCCCCCGCTCCAAGACCTTTGGTCATGTTCGTGCCGATCTGCAATGTGGTTTTCACATTGGAGTTCGCCAACGCCTGACGGTCGGTATTGGCACAAATGAAATCCACTCCATCGATACCATTATTTGCCATTTCACGAACAGCATTACCGCCGCCGCCCCCAACACCGATTACCTTAATAACGGCATTCTCACTATAGTCATCGACAATTACGAACGACATGACTTATCTCCTTTTAGCTCCGCAGCACAAATATAAAAAATAAAAAAACAAAACCCAATTGTTCAACAAAAACCTTACAAACCCGCCCAGAAAATTTTTCAAATCTATTTCAATGCGGTTACTTTCCAGACAACAACACATTCCGTATCTACATATTTCCCTGAAACCACGATTTCATACGTGACCAGACATCTTTCATGTTTGATGACACAAGATGCTCCGGAGCACCGTGTGTACCCCTGCTATCACGGGCATACAAAAGAATCCCCACCCCGGTTGCATGAATCGGGTTCCGGATAATCTCGCCAAGGCCACTCACATGCTGGGGTATACCCAAACGAACCGGCAGATGAAACACCTCTTCAGCCAGTTCAACAGCGCCTTCCATTTTTGCCGTCCCGCCGGTTATGACGATGCCAGCCGCGCACATTTCAAGCAGACCATTTCGCTTAAGCTCATTCGCTACCAAGGTAAACAACTCCTCGTAGCGTGGCTCCACCACTTCAGCCAGGGTATGTCTGGCAAGGCATCGCGGTGGTCGATCACCGACACTTGGCACTTCAATGGTTTCATCGCGATTCGCCAGCTGAGACAAGGCACAGGCGTATTTTATTTTGATCTCTTCGGCATACTGCGTTGGTGTGCGCAGTGATACTGCAATATCGTTAGTCACTTGATCGCCTGCAATAGGGATCACCCCCGTGTGCTTAATTGCGCCATCATGAAATACCGCGATGTCGGTAGTGCCACCGCCAATATCAACGAGGCATGAGCCAAGTTCCTGCTCATCTTCGGTAAGTACGGCATGACTTGAAGCCAGCTGCTCGACCACAATATCGTCAACAGCAAGGCCACAGCGCTGAACACACTTAATAATGTTCTGCGCAGCGCTCGCTGCCCCGGTAATCATGTGCACCCGAGCCTCCAGACGGACACCGGACATCCCAATCGGGTCACGAATACCGCTCTGACCGTCAATAATGAAGTCCTGTGGCAATACATGCAGAATTCTCTGATCGGCGGGAATAGCCACAGCACGGGCAGCATCAATAACGCGATCGATATCGCCCTGAGCTACCTCTCGATCACGAATGGCGACAATGCCATGTGAGTTCAGGCTGCGAATATGGCTGCCGGCAATGCCCGCATACACCGACTGAATTTCACAACCGGCAATCAACTCAGCCTCTTCAACTGCACGCTGAATTGATGTAACCGTTGACTCAATATTTACGACGACGCCGCGCTTAAGCCCTTTTGATGGATGGCTACCAAATCCGATAATCTCAAGTTCGCCATCATCCTGAATCTCACCAACTATGGCTACGATTTTCGACGTGCCAATATCGAGCGCAACGATTAGCTCTTTTTCAACCTTGTTAGCCATGTGGGCCTATCTCCGAGTCGATTGACGCATTCCTTGCGCCTGCTTTCTTCCAACCAATAGCAAATCCATTTGTATATCGCATATCGATGTACGCCACCTTGTCACTCTGTTGCGCAAGAATCTGGTCTAAGGCACGGAAAAAGCGATCAGCACGATCATCAACTCCGGTCGAACCCAAACGCACATCAAACCCCCCGCTCACACGCATCGCCCATGCGCCACGATCATTCAAACTCAAAATATTGATACTCAAGCCACGTTGCTCAAGCCGCTGTTGCAGGTCAAAATAGCGCTGCGCGACTAACTTTTCGCTGCCAACCGGACCCTCAAGACGCGCCAATTCAACAGGTAAGTGCGTGGCTTCTTCGATAAACAACTCGCCCCGAGTATTCAGCAGGCCGGCTTTGCCCCAACGCGCAGCGGCTTTTTCTTCAATCACAGTGACATCAAGCACGCCCGGCCACTGGCGCCGAATGGAGGCTTTAGCCACCCAGGGAACCTCCGTTAAACGGGACTGCACATCACGAAGATTAACGCTTAAAAACCCTTCATCGAGATAGCCTTCTAAAGCGGCCTCAATACGAACTGAAGGAACCCGCTGGAACGTTCCATGAATTTGTACAGCTTCAATCGGCTGATCAAGCAACCAGATTGTTCCCTGATACACCCCGGTCAACGCAACACAGGCCACAAGCCCGCTTAACAATGCACGCCAGTTTATTGCCGGCAACGAGAATCGTTTACGAGCAGCAGCACTTCGGCGATTTGAGCGCTTAGCCGGCATTTATCACCTCCTGAACAGCCGCATTGTCAAAACTGGTTTCCAGTACACGCCAGACCAATGTGTCAAAATCTATGCCGGCCTGCTTGGCAGCCATCGGCACGAGACTGTGGCTGGTCATTCCCGGAGATGTATTTAACTCAAGCACGAGCGCTTCACCGGCCGCATCAACCATAAAATCAACTCGGCCCCAGCCGGAGCAGCCCGCCGCAACAAACGCACGGCCAGCCATTTCTCGAAATTGTTGCTCCTGCTCTTCCGGCAAACCGCAAGGACAGATATAGCGTGTGGCGTCGCTGTGGTACTTGGCCTGATAGTCATAGAATACGGCGTCAGTTTCTATTTTGATTAACGGCAGCACTTCGCCCTGTAACACTGCTGCCGTGTACTCCGGTCCATCGACCCAGGCTTCGGCCAGCACCTCACAACCTGACTCGACGGCTTTGTTGAATGCCGGAATAATTTGATCGGGCATATCAACCCTCGACATACCAATGCTCGAACCCTCAAGTACGGGCTTTATCATCATCGGTAAGCCGGGCGACTGAGCCAATGAGTCGCATTCAGCAGAGCTCCGTGCCACAGCATAAGCCGGCGTCGCGATTCCTGAGGCCTCCAAGACCTGCTTTGTGCGGAGCTTATCCATGCACAATGCCGAACCGAGGACTCCGCTTCCGGTGTATGGCAAGCCCAATGACTGCAGCAAACCCTGAGGCACACCATCCTCACCGCCACGGCCATGCAATGCGATCCACACGCGATCAAAACCGGATAAACGACCTGCAATACCTCCGCGGGGGTCAATCCGGTGAGCATCAACACCACGGTTCAACAAGGCCTGATGCACGGCGGTGCCACTTTGCAGTGACACATCACGCTCCGCTGAATCACCGCCGAGCAGTACAGCCACTTTGCCAAAATCGGCCGGATTACTTATCGCTGCACGACTCATGAAGGCTCCCCGACAACACGGACTTCAGGCTGCAGCAAAATACCATGGGTACGCTCCACCTCGTTTCGTACATGCTCAATGAGAGCCTCAATATCAGCGGCGGTAGCATCCCCAGTATTAATAATAAAGTTAGCGTGCTTTGGCGATACCTCTGCCCCGCCAATACGGAAGCCCTTAAGCCCAGAGCCTTCGATCAAGCGTGCAGCATGATCTCCTTGAGGATTACGGAACACTGAGCCGCAACTTGGCAAACCTAACGGTTGTTTGTCGCGCCGCTCCTGAATGAGCGCAGTTAGCCGGCTCATGTTGGTATCGGTATCAACTGCAAAATTAAATCGTGCTGCGATAAACCATTCATCGGCAACTGGAGCTACGACATGACGGTAGGCCACTTCATACTCATCACGATTACGGGTGGTTACTGTGCCACTGCGGTTGACCACATCGACAGTTTCAACATTGTTCCAGGTCTCGCCATGAAACGCGCCGGCATTCATGCTAAGCGCACCGCCAACAGTTCCGGGGATTCCTGCAAAAAACTCCGCGGGACCGAGCCCTAAGCGCACCGCTTTACGCGCCAAGACTGCGCATGCCAGACCAGCGCCTACGGTAATTACTCCATCTTCGCCAGCCTCAAACCCGCCCAACGCCGGCGTAATGGCAATGACGACACCACGGATACCGGCGTCTCTAACCAGCAAGTTACTGCCCAGACCAATCCAGGTTAACGGTGTCGATGAACTCTGCTCACGTAAAAATCCAATCAATTGTTCCTGCGACTGCGGTGTAAAAAGCACGTCTGCCGGACCGCCGACACGCCATGAGGTATGACGACTCATGCTTTCGTCATAACGAATGGCGCTATCAAGCTGTGGCGCTATGGCATTCATCTGTTGCCGCCGCCTCCTTTTTTTAGAACACCAGATAATGTCGGCGCGACCGCACCGATACTGCCGGCACCTAAAGTCAGCAAAACATCATTATTTTGCAACAGCGCAGGCAATGCCTTAGGAATATCATCTAGATTTTTTACGAACACAGGCTCGACCTTTCCACGCGCCCTCACTGCGGCACAGATCGCACGACCATCCGCACCGGCAATCGGATCTTCGCCAGCGGGATACACCTCGGTCACTATCAGTCGGTCCGCCCCGGCAAGCACCTCGGCGAAATCATCGAGCAAATCACGGGTTCGACTGTAACGATGTGGCTGAAACACCACTGCTACGCTGCGATCCGGCCAACCCTGACGAACAGCATCCAGCGTGGCAGCAATCTCGGTGGGATGATGACCGTAATCATCAATAAACATGACATTACCGACAGGCAAATCATGCTCGCCATGCAGCTGAAGACGCCGGTCAACCCCTTCAAAAGTATTTAATGCGTTCTGTACTGCCGCATCAGGAAGATCGAGCTCGTAGGCAATTGCAACGGCCGCCAGTGCATTTAATACATTATGCCGTCCAGGTAAATTGAGATGCACTTCGAGCAACTCGTTGATGCCGGGGCGTGCCACTTTCATGACGGATTGAAATCCATCACCACGCAACTCAACCGCACGAATATCGGCTTCTTTTGAGGTGCCATAGGTCAATATTGAACGCTTAATTTGCGGCAATATATCGCGAACACCGGAATCATCAATACACATCACCGCAAGTCCGTAAAACGGCAGGTTATGCAGGAACTCAACAAAGGTATTGCGCAAACGCTTTGGGTCATTGTTATAGGTTTCCATGTGGTCTTCATCCACATTGGTTACTATGGCGATCATCGGCTGCAGATGAGTGAACGACGCATCACTCTCATCGGCTTCCGCGACCAAGTAACGCCCTTCGCCAAGACGCGCGTTTGCTCCGGCACTAACCAAACGTCCGCCGATGACAAAAGTGGGATCCTCACCCGCCTCGGCTAAGACACTAGCAATAAGGCTGGTCGTTGTCGTTTTACCGTGGGTGCCGGAAACCGCAATGCCATAACGGAAACGCATTAACTCGGCGAGCATTTCGGCACGCCGCACTACCGGAATACGCAACTCGCGTGCCCGATTTGCCTCCGGGTTAGTAGCACTAATTGCCGTTGACACAACCACTACATCAGCATCATCGACATTTTGGCCGTCATGGCCAAGAAATATTGTTGCACCCTGAACTGCTAAACGCTGAGTGACTTTTGATTCTTTCAAATCGGAACCCTGGACTTCGTAACCAAGGTTTAACAGCACTTCGGCAATACCGCCCATACCGACACCGCCGATACCAACGAGATGGATTCGAGTAATCTTTCTCATCCGATCGATCATGGTATCGCCACCTCTTCAGGCAGACTGGCATTCAAACAAGCGAGCATTAAATTGGCGGTCGCATCAGGCTGTGCCTGAGCCCTGGCGTTAAGTGCCGTTGTAATTAATAGCTGACGATCGGTGGCGAAGCGTTTAAGCTGGGCGGCCAGCGATTCAGGATTCAGCTCAGACTGTGGCATCAATATAGCCGCTTCCGCATCAACCATAAACATCGCGTTGCAGGTCTGGTGATCGTCGACTGCAGATGGATATGGGACCAATATTGAGCCCACGCCTGCGGCCGCCAGTTCGGCAATAGTTAGTGCGCCTGCACGACAGACCACCAGGTCCGCCCAACCGTAGGCACCATTCATCGCCTCGATAAAAGGCTCGATACGGGCGGTCACACCCGCATCCCGGTATGCATGCTTAGCTGCATCTAAAGTACTTACGCCTGACTGGTGCCAAACTTCAACGCTCATGCCCGCGCTCTGCAGCAAACTTACGGCCTGAGGCACGGTCTCATTCAATACCAATGCCCCTTGACTGCCGCCCAGAACCAAAAGGCGCAGAGGGCCTGGCTCGGCACTAATTCGGAGGTCCGGGGCCGGGAGACTAAAAATATCACTGCGCACCGGGTTGCCTATAGTCTGCACCTCTACTTTGCCGCCAAAAGCATTCGGAAAAGCCTGCAACACGCCCGAAGCAACGCGCGCCAAAAGACGATTGGTTAAACCAGCCGCGGCATTCTGCTCATGAATAACCAGCGGTCGCCCTAACAACCAGGCTGCGAAGCCGCCGGGACCGGAAGCAAAACCACCCATACCTAGCACAACCTTAGGCCGGTGTCGGCGCATAAGCTGCAGCGCAGCTAACACCGCGAAAAACAATTTAAATGGCGCGACCACTAAACTCAAAAAGCCCTTGCGGCGCAGGCCGCTAACACGCACAAACTCCAATGGAAAACCGTCATCCGGAACAACTCGTGCTTCCAAACCTTTTTCGGTACCCAGCCAGATCACCGACTCACTGCGTTCGCGTAATGCGCGCGCTACAGCAAGCGCCGGAAACACATGTCCGCCAGTACCACCAGCCATAATTAATACGGGAGCAGGTACCGTCATCGTGCACTCCGTCGAGTTTTGCGCTTACTACCACCGTTAATAGCCCGCTGATTCTCAAGATCAATACGCATTAACAAACCAAGTGCAATCATGGTAATAATCAAACTACTGCGACCGTAACTAACCAGAGGCAAAGTCAGTCCTTTAGTCGGAAAGACGCCCATGTTCACACCTATATTGATCAACGATTGCACACCCAACCAAATGGCAATACCAAAGGCCAGATAAGCTTGATACATGCGGTTTAATACTGCTGACTGACGGGCAATAACGACAATCCGCCACACCAAGGTGGCGAATAACAGAATCACCAGCAAACTACCGACCAGACCAAATTCTTCAGCGATTACGGCAAAGATGAAGTCGGTGTGCGCTTCCGGCAGATAAAATAGCTTTTGTACGCTGTTACCCAAACCCAAACCGAACACGTCGCCACTGCCAATTGCGATTAGTGACTGGGTCAACTGAAAGCCGCTATCAAACGGGTCAGCCCATGGATCAAGAAACCCGGTGACACGCTTCAGCCGGTAAGGCGAATACGCCGCCAATGCAGCAAGCGCTGCAACAACAGCCAAACAACAGACGATGAAATATTTCAATCGGCCACCAGCAACGAACAACACGCCTAAGGTCACTGCCAACAGCACCGTCGTTGCACCGAAATCCGGTTGCTGAAGCAACAATAAGCCAATAATAGCCATCACCAACATCGGTTTAAAAAAGCCCTGCCAAGTTGCCAGTAACTCAGCCTGCTGCCGGACTGCGTAGCCTGCTAGCCACATTAATATCAGCAAACGAGCAGGCTCGGATACCTGCATATTGATACCCGCAATACTCAGCCAACGGGTTGCACCATTTACTGTCCGCCCAAGCCCGGGTAACAGCACAATAATTAGCAACAATGCGGCGATAAACACCAATGACAAACCCGCACTTTCCCAGAATTCACTCGGAATACGCAACATCACTGCGCCACCCATCAAGCCCACCAGCACCGCAAGCATCTGTCGTTGCAAATAATAAAAAGGCTGGCCTGTGCTACTTTCAGCCAGAGATATGGACGCTGATGTCAGCATGACCAAGCCGCCACAAAGCAGCACTATGCAGACAAACAGCAATGTGCCATCAGGCATTCGCGTGTCGCTGGAGGCGCTATAGGCGCGACTCATTCCTGCACCTCCATAATCCGTTTTTCCGCGACCAGGCTAGCAAAACGCTCGCCGCGCTCCGCATAATTCGAGAACATATCTAAACTGGCGCATGCCGGAGCCAGCAATACCGTAGTACCTGGACAGGCCTGCTCATAAGCTGCTGCAACAGCAGACCCGAGGTCGGCAACCTGACTCACCGGAACCACCGGCGAAAGCGCATCGCGCAACGTCAATGCATCTTTACCAAAGACCAACACTTGGGCCGCCCTGTTCTGCAGAGCATCGGCAACCGCAGAAAAACTACTGCCTTTACCATCACCCCCGGCAATCAGGATGAGTGGATCGCTGGTCGAACGGATGCTTGCTGCTGCTGCTGCTTCGTTAGTCGCTTTTGAATCGTTGATCCAATTAACACCATCTGCAGTCGGCACCCGTTGCATACGATGTGGCAAGGCGCTGAATGAACATACACCCTCGCGCAGTTGGGTAAAGTTAACCCCATATGCATGGGCCATTGCACAGGCTGCCAGCACGTTCTGCAGATTGTGCTGGCCCATCAATGGAATCTCACTAACCGGCATTACGACCCTACTACCAAAAACTAAGGACCCATGGGCGACACCCCAATGTCCTTCGTCCGGCGAGTCCAGACCAAAGCTCACCACATTTGCATTTTCGGGTGGTATGGCATCAGGCTCGGTACGGTTTACAACCGCCAGTTCGCAGCCATCGTATATACGCAACTTAGCATCACGATAAGCATCCAAACTGCCATGCTGATCAAGATG
>JAQWPD010000066.1 GCA_029245525.1 Gammaproteobacteria bacterium
ACCTGTGTGCCTAATCATCCCAAGGGTATTATTTATGCCGGGTACAAAAATGCTTTGTATCAGTCTGAGGTTAAAGACGGTATCAAGGTTTATCGCTTGCTGACTTGGTTGGCTCCAAACGCTGGATTTCTGAAGCGAATTTGTAACTATCTTGCTTATATGTTTATGGTTATTTTTGCGGCACCATTTTTACCGAAAGCGGATATGGTTATATCGACTTCACCGCAGTTCTTTGCAGGTTTTGCGGGCTATTTTGTTAGTCGGATAAAGCGTGCGCGCTGGGTTCTGGAAATTCGGGATTTGTGGCCTGAATCGGTCATTGCTGTGGGCGCTATCAAGAATGAAAAGCTGGTTAAGTCTGCTGAAGCGCTCGAGTCATTTATGTATCGCAAGGCTGATGCTGTTGTGTCTGTTACCGACTCTTTCGTTGCTCATATATCAGCCCGGGGTGTTCCTGAAAGTCGCATTCATGTCATTAAGAATGGTGTTGATCTCGCCTTTTATAACTTCGAGGTGTCGCGTGATGCCGCAGCCGTTGATAATCGTCTGGAAGGCAAATATGTAGCTGCCTATGTGGGCACTCATGGCATGGCTCATGCGCTGAATACAGTTCTGGAGGCTGCCAATATTCTGAAAGAGCGCAGCGACATTGTCTTTCTTATGGTCGGTGATGGTGCAGATAAGAAACGACTCGTAAAGCTGTGTGGCGAAATGCAGCTGCAGAACGTTGTTATGCTTGACCAAAAGCCAAAAGAGGCCATGCCTGCTATTTGGGCAGTCACTGACGTTAGTTTGGTTTTGTTGAAGAAGGAAGACTTGTTTAAGACGGTACTGCCGTCCAAAATTGTTGAGAGCATGGCTATGAAGCGCCCTATTGTACTTGGGGTGCAGGGTGAAGCGCAGGCGATGGTAGAGAATGCAACAGCAGGAATTTGTATTGAACCCGAAAATGCGGCCGAGTTAGCAGCTGCAGTAGTTGCATTGGCTGACGACCGTGATCGTGCCGCAGCGTATGGTGAAGCTGGCCGAGTATTCGTGGAGGCTCGGTTTAATCGCCGCAAGCTGGCAAGTAAAATGGAAAGGGTACTTCTGGGGCTTGTTGGGGAAAGGGCGGATTAACATGACTGACTCGGTAGCGCCCGCTGCACAGACGGATGAAAAAAAACCAGAGTCTTCGTCATGGCTGGCGATCGGGATAACACTCATAGCGCTGGCTCTCGTGGGTTTCTTATTCCGTGATGCCTTGTCTCTCATGGAGCACTGGTGGTCACAAAAAGAAGAATATAATCATGGCTACTTGATTCCTGTTGTTGCGGCCTATTTGTTATTGCTGCGTGCAGATCAATTTAAATCGATGCGGGCAGAGGCATCTTGGCTTGGTCCGATATTGATACTGTTTAGTGTCTTTGCGTATGTTCTTGGAGAGCTCAGCGCTGTCTATGTTATTGGTCAGTATGGGTTTTTATTGGCTATTTGGGCGCTGGTGGTTACTGCTACCGGCCTGAAGGGTCTGAAGCTGTTCTGGGTGCCTCTAGTGTATCTGGTGTTCATGATACCGCTGCCTAACTTCCTCTATAACAGCCTGTCCAGCGATCTGCAGCTTATTTCGTCGCAGATGGGCGTATTCTTGGTTAGAGCCGCAGGCATAAGCGTGTATCTTGAAGGTAATGTAATTGACCTTGGCGAGTTTCAGTTGCAGGTTGTTGAAGCCTGCAGTGGTCTGCGTTATCTGTTCCCTTTAATGAGCTTCGGCTTTCTTTGTGCCAGTTTGTATGTGGGTAAAACTTGGCACAGAATAGTGATCTTCCTCTCGAGCATTCCGATTACAATTTTTATGAACAGTTTTCGGATCGGCGTGATCGGGATTCTGGTTGAGCACTATGGTATTTCGATGGCGCGCGGCTTTCTGCATGATTTTGAAGGCTGGGTTATCTTCATGGCTTGTGTCGGTCTGTTGTTTTTAGAAATGGCGGCTTTCGCTAAATTCAGTGGCCGGCGGTTGATGGATGTATTCGCTGTTGATGTCCCTCCATTGGGTTATTTTGCTGCATTTATTCCGCGTGGGAGAGTTCCTGTGCAGGCGTGGGTTGCTGTGGCAATCCTGGCTGCGGCTTGCGTGTACTCGCTGAATACCGAGTCTCAGGTTGAGCAGATTCCTGATCGTCCTTCATTGAGCTCGTTTCCGCTGACCATGGGCGATTGGCGGGGCAATGAAACGGCTATGGAGCAGGAATTTATTGATGTATTAAAGTTTGACGATTATTTGTTATCGAACTACTGGCGTCCTGCCGACGATTTTGCGGTAAATCTTTATATTGCGTACTACGATTCTCAGCACAAGGGCGCATCCATCCACTCGCCTAAAGCGTGTTTGCCCGGCGGTGGATGGCAACTGGAGTCGTTCGATCAATACTCCATTCCGGATGTTGGTCCGGAAGGCAAACCGTTGCAGGTGAACCGCTCGGTTGTTGCTATGGGCGATGATCGTCAGGTTGTCTACTACTGGTTTGAGCAGCGCGGCCGTAACCTGACTAATGAGTATCTGGTTAAGTGGTATATGTTCTGGGATGCTCTGAGTATAAGCCGGACTGATGGCGCGCTTGTGCGCTTAACGGTTCAGGTTCGTGATGTATCGGAGATTGATGAGGCAGACGAGCAGTTGGCTGCGTTTTTGCGTGATATATACCCCACAATTTACTACTACATTCCTCAGGCTGAGACTGCAATGCGGTCAGTGGAGCGTTAGTTTAAGCGGTTTCGTTTAAAAGGCATAAAAAATTTAGCAATAGGAATACATCATTATGGCTTCAATGATTCATCTGATAGCGGCTGCGCGCCCCAACTTCATGAAGGTGGCACCGCTGTATCATGCACTTAAGGCGGCCCCGGATTTTGAAGTGAAACTTATTCATACCGGGCAGCACTATGATGCCAATATGTCTGATGCATTTTTTACTGACTTGGGATTGCCGCGGCCCGACTACCATCTTGAGGTTGGCAGTGGAACGCATGCGCAGCAAACAGGCAATGTGATGATTAAGTACGAAGATGTTGCTATGAACAATCGTCCTGATTGGACTGTTGTTGTTGGTGATGTTAATTCGACAGCGGCAGTGGCTATGGTTTGTGCAAAGCTGCACATTCCGGTGGTTCATCTTGAGGCTGGTTTGCGCAGCGGCGATCGCAGCATGCCTGAAGAAATCAACCGCCTGGTTACTGATGCAATTAGCGATCTCTTGTGGACTCCTTCGCCTGATGGTGATGTGCATCTTGCGGCGGAGGGTGTGCCCGCGTGGCGAGTGGAGCGTGTTGGTAATATTATGCTCGACTCATATGAGTTGATGAGCGAAAAAATTTCGGCTGATACCACTATGGGCGATCTTGGGTTAATAGAAGGTGAGTACGCTGTCGTCACTCTGCATAGACCGTCTAACGTTGACGATAAGGAAACCTTGACCCTGTTGGTTGATGAGTTTGAGAAGGTTTCAGCATCTGTGGCCTTAGTTTTTCCGGTGCATCCTCGAACGCGTGGCAATATGGAAAAATTTGGCCTGCTTGAGCGAGTTAAAGGTATTAAAGGCATCCGCTTGATTGACCCCCTGGGGTATATCCAGTTTATGAATTTGGTGAAGTCATCAGCGCTGGCTATTACCGATTCTGGGGGGTTGCAGGAAGAGACCACGTATCTCGGGTTGCCGTGTTTGACACTGAGGCCTAATACTGAGCGCCCTGCGACAATTACCGAAGGCACGAATAAATTGGTTAAGCCGGCGCACCTATCAGCTGAAGTGGCAAAAGCACTGGCAGGAGACTGGCCTACTGGCCGCCGTCCTGATCTATGGGATGGCAAGACTGCCGCACGTTGTATTGAGAGTCTGCGTGCATGTATCGCAGTCGGTCCGACTAACTTGCAAAGCCGCTAATCGATGGCGCTGGGAACTAAAAACTGCACTGTTCGAGTTTGCAGTCTATCTGTATGAGATGTCGCTCATAGGTATGCGCCATCCTTGCGGTCACAAGAGCCTGAAGGCTCTCCTGTTTTGTTAGGCAAGCAATTGTCTTGCTGAAGAGATTAAAGGAAGTAACGAATGATCATTAAACGAGTATCCGCGCTTGTTCTATGTTTAGCCACAGCTTGGTTGGCTGTCGCCTGTACTTCTCCTGAAGAGCGCGCCGCAACTTATTTGGCAGAAGCGCAGCAGTTTTTCGATGAGGGCGACACCACTAAGGCGATGCTTGATGTAAGAAACGCTATTCAGATAGAGCCAAATAATGCTGATGCACGAATTCTTTTGGCAAAGATTCTTGAGGAAGATGGCGACTTTCAGGGTGTATTTGAGAACCTCCGTATTGCTGTTGACGTGGACCCGACTAAGGTTGAGGCCCGCATTCAACTGGGGTCTTTATACGCTGCGGCCAGAATGTTTCCCGAAGCGCAGATCGAAGTGGATGCTGCTTTGTTGCAAGCGCCGGATAACCTTGATGCTCAGATACTGAGTGCGCGGCTGTTTGCGCAGGCAGGTCAGTTTGAACAGGCGGAGCTTGTTCTGCGTGACGTTCTGGAGAGAGATCCTGCAAATAACGATGCGTTGTTGCTGCTGGTTGGCATTTCGGTCAATCAGGATCCGGAAGCCGCATTAGTGTTGCTCGATGAGGGCATGGAGAATGCCGAAGATACCCGTGCCCTGCGAATATTGCGCATTGAAATATTGCAGCGACTCGATCGTGGCAGTGAGATTGAGCCTGAATATCGTGCTTTAATTGATGATTATCCCGAAGACAATGCGTTTCGCTTTCGCTTGGCTCAGTATTTATTAAGTCAGGGGCGGGTTGATGATGTCGAGCAGTTGCTGCGCGATATCGTTGATACAGACCCTGGCGACGCATCTACACGATTGGCATTGGTGCAGTTTTTAGCCAATGTTCGTGGTCAGGAAGTTGCCGAGCAGACGTTGCTGCAGTTCGTAAATGACCTGCCTGAAAACTATGAGCTTCAGTTGGCATTGGCTCGCCTTTACGAGGCAACTGATAATCTCGACATGGCAAGGCAAACCTACACAAACATTGCAGCAGCAGCAGAGAACGACGACATCGGTTTGACGGCGCGCAATCAGTTGGCCCGTATGCTAATTCAAGACGGTAATGTTGATGAGGGGCGTGAGTACATCAATGAGGTTTTAGCTGTTGATTCAACCAATATTGAAGCGTTAATGATGCATGGCGGATTGGCTCTGGTTGATGGTGAGTACCGCGATGCTATTAATGATTTTCGAAATGTCTTACGCAAAGAACCATCCCAAGAGCGCGCGCATTATTTATTGGCAAGAACGCATTTGCAGGCAGGCGATAGGGTGCTGGCTAAGGACGCATACCGTCGGGTCTTGGAGCTTAATCCTGACAATGGGATTGCCACTATGGAGCTGGCACAGATTTTATTTGCCGATCAGCAATTTGCCGCGGCCGAATCTTTGCTTCGCAGTCGTTTGTTGGTTGCTCCGGGTGATGTGCGTGCATCGCAGATGCTAATAGGCCTGTTGGTCAACGATAATCAATACGTGAATGCTGAAGCTGAAGCGAGACGGTTGCTCTCGGTTACTGATGAGAGTGCGATGGCTGATTATTTGCTGGGTAGCGTGCTGCAGATTCAAGGCAAACCGGAGCCCGCAATGGAGTACCTCACCAAGGCGCTTGATAAAGCCCCGGAGTCGCCAGAGGCTCTGCAGGGCTATGTCACAGGTCTTAAAGAGACCCAAGGTCAGGTCGCGGCAGAGCGTTATTTGAAGGCTCATGTGGAGAAATACCCCGAACAGTTACATGCCATCGCGTTGCTAAGCCAGGTTCAGGCGGGCCTGGGAGACACTCAGGGTGCGGGGCAGACGTTGCAGGCTGCGCTCGAGAAGAATGAAGCCTGGTTGCCAGCGTACACCGGTCTTGCGAGCATGCAGGCGGGGGATATTAGTAAGCAGATCGAGATTTTTGAAGAGGGCATGCAGGCTATTCCTGGTAATCAGCAGCTTGGGTTGCTGTTGGGGACAGCTTACGAGCGTGAAGGCCGGATCGATGATGCCATTGAGATGTATGAGGCCTTGTTGGCACAGAATCCCGATCTGCCTGCAGTGGTCAATAATCTGGCTGCATTGATTGCAGACTTTCGTCAGGATCCGGCAAGTCTTAAGCGGGCGATGACGTTGGTTGAAGAGCAAAAAATGGCAGAAACGGAGAACCCTGCATTCCTAGACACTGTCGGTTGGTTGCACTACCGCCTTGGTAACTACAAAGAGGCGCTTCCATACCTTCAGCAGGCTGTTGCCGCAGCCGGACAGGTTCCAGTGCTGCGCTATCATTTGGGCATGGCCTATCTTGCATTGGGCAACAAGGCGGGTGCCCAGGAGGAGCTGAGTATTGCTGTGAGCAAAGCAACCAGTGATTTTACCGGCATAGAAGATGCTCGCAGCACCCTTGAAAATATCAATAATCCTTAGGTGTTTATATCAGTCCCTGCTGCAGACCCACATCGGGGCTGTTTCTTCCAGCCATTGGTCAGTGGCAAATCAAAGTGAAATTACTCGGTCGATACTGAGTAATATGGTGATGGCTGCTGCCAGGCGTTAGCCGCGAGCAGCGGGTGACTTTGCCTTATATAATGGATCGTTTGCTACCCTTACTGTATCCCGATTAAGTTTTTCGCCGCTGGTATTGCTGTCTTAAAGCCAGAGAGCCGCCTTTGTCGGTGCCTTGTTACGCGCTGATCCGATCAATCTAATAGAGAAAGAACTATGAATGAGCCGACATCCAGCACTTTGGCCCCCAATTTGTTAGAACAGCTGGAGGCCCTGCTAGGCGCAGAGAACGTATTGTCTGATGAAGCCTCGAGGCGTTTTTATTCCACAGACGTTTATCGGGAAGCAAAGTCTCTTGCGGCAGTGGTGGCGCGACCTGCGGATGTTGATCAGTTGCAGGAATTGGTAAAGCTCTGCGGCCAGCATTTGGCCCCTATGGTGGTTCGTGGTGGTGGTGCTTCATACACCGATGGTTATCTTCCTGTGCGAGAAGGAACCGTCAGTATTGATACTTCTCGTATGAAGCTAATCGACATTAATGCCGATGATATGTTTGTTACTGTGGATGCTGGTGTTACTTGGGAAGAGATGAACACAGCACTAAAGAAGCAGGGGCTGCGTACGCCCATGTGGGGCCCGTTTTCGGGTCTGGCTGCTACGGTGGCCGGATCGATGTCGCATTACGCAGTAAACTACGGTTCGGGTACTTATGGTATTTCTGCGGAAACTCTGACTGGCATGGATGTTGTTCTGGCCAGTGGAGAGTTGTTGTCGACTGGCTCTGGCGGAGGTATCAACGCCAATGCTTTTTATCGCTACTACGGACCTGACCTTACCGGCTTATTCGTTGGCGAGGCAGGCGTATTGGGTGTGAAAGCGCGCATGAGTCTAAGGCTTATCAAGCGGCCAGAGGGTTTTGCAGCGGCCTCGTTTGGTTTTCCCGATGGTGAGAGCGCATTGAGCGCGATGATTGAAATTGCTCGTTTGGGGGTGGTGGCGCAGAGCTTTGGCCTGGACCCGCGTCAGCAGAAAACCGCACTCACCCGCATGGAATCGGCCAATCCGTTTGAGGCGGTAAAGTCGGTGTTCCTCTCAGCGAAAAACCCGCTGGACGGTGCGGTGCAGGTTGCCCGTATGGGCTTGGCCGGTCGTAATTTTTTGAAGAAAGCGAATTACTCCGCGCATTTCAGTTGCGAAGGTGTGAGTGATGCGGAAGCAAAGGCGAAACTTGCGGCAGTGCGTGCTGTTGGCCGTCGTTATGGCGCCGAGGTGGCCAATTCTATTCCTACTTATTTCAATGCCGAGCCTTTTATGCCGTTATTGCCTATTCTTGGTCCTAATGGTGAGTTATGGAAGCCTACCCATGGTGTGTTGCCATTATCCAAAGTCATAAAGCATCATCGTGAGTTTGAAGCATTAAAGGATGAATATCGCGACCGCATGCAAAAACATCGCGTGCAACTCACCCGGATGCTTATGGCCTTTAGCACGAACGCGTTTATTTATGAGCCTACATTTTTGTGGGAAGACGCGCGCAGCGTTTATCATGAGCGTGAGTATCCGGCCGAACTTCTTGCCAGCGTGCCTGTGCATCCCGAAAATCCGGAAGGTCGTGCATTGGTCAAGGAGATCAAGGGGCGAATTCAGGAGCTTTGCACCCAGAACGGAGCAATCCATATGCAAATAGGCAAGGACTATCCCTACTTACAGACCCGTAAACCCAACACGGCAGCTTTGGTGAAAGACCTGAAGCAGACTCTGGACCCCGATGGGTTGATGAATCCGGGTGCTCTCGGACTGTAACAGCGCTGCAATGACAGGGAAAACATCTTGGTGGCTGGTATTGGCCGCGCTCACCGTAATGTGGGGCTCCTCCTATCTGTTGGTTGAGTTCGCATTGTTGGGGTTTATGCCATCGCAATTGGCGGCAATCCGTATTTCTCTTGCTGCAGTATTGCTGGGAGTGCTCCTGCTATTTACCCGTGTCAGCCTTCCTCGCAGTCGCCGAAGTTGGGCATACCTGACTGCAATAGCCGTTATCGGCAATTGCCTCCCGTTCACTCTTATCGCATGGGGTCAGCAGCAGGTTGAGTCGGGCTTGGCGGGAATTTTGGTGGCGGTGACGCCCCTGTGTGTCGTTGGGCTGGGACATATCTTTTTACCGGACGGCCGATTGAAACCATCACAAATGCTGGGTTTCGCTATCGGGTTTGCCGGTGTCGTTATTCTCATGGGTCCCGAGTCTTTGCTGGCGTTGGGCGGAGACCTCACTCAGCTATTATCGCAATTGGCAATTCTTGGTGCCGCCTTTTGCTATGCCCTTGCCACTGTATTGACGGCGCGAATGCCTGCAGTCAAGCCTCTGGTGGCATCAGCAATCGTTATGTGGATAGCAGCTGTGCTGATGCTTCCGGTCACTTTGACGACAGTGCCACAACTCATAAGCGCTCCTGTTAATGCCCTCCTCGCCCTGCTATTGCTTGGCATAATGGGTACCGCCTTAACTTCGATGCTTTATTTTTGGCTCGTGGCTCGTGCCGGAGCCCGATTTACATCATTATTCAATTATCTGGTTCCGATGTGGGCGGTATCTTTGGGTATAGTAGTGCTGAATGAGCAGATGAGATTAGCGAGCTTTGCCGCTCTGACGCTCATCATTGGCGGCGTACTGCTGACTCAAATGCAGTCCGGCAAAGCAGCCGACTGACTGTTATAATCTTGCCCGCAAAACAGTGCCGGATACACACGCAATGAAAGAAGAAACGACATCAGCTGGAAAAGACTTTATCCGTCAGATTATCGATGCTGACCTCAAATCGGGTAAGTGCTCTGACGGCATTATTACGCGATTTCCCCCTGAGCCTAATGGCTATTTGCATATCGGGCACGCGAAGTCTATGTGCCTTAACTTCGGTATTGCTGCTGAGTATAACGGCTCATGTATTCTGCGCTTCGATGATACGAACCCTGTTAAAGAAGATCAGAAATTCGTTGACTCCATTATTCGAGATATCCGCTGGCTGGGCTTTGACTCCGAGAGTCGACTGACGCATGCATCGGATTACTTCGAAAAATTTTACGACTGCGCTGTTACCTTGGTTAAAGATGGTAAGGCTTATGTTGATAGTCTAAGCGCTGAAGAGATTCGTGAGTTACGCGGTACTCTCACCGAGCCAGGCAAGCCAAGTCCATACCGTGAGCGCAGTATCGCAGAGAACCTGGACCTGTTTGCGCGCATGAAATCTAATGAGTTTTCTGATGGCGAGCATATTCTTCGGGCAAAAATTGATATGGCATCACCCAATATCAATTTACGTGATCCGGCTATATATCGAATTCGTAAGGTTGCTCACCAACGTACAGGCAATAACTGGTGCATTTATCCGATGTATGATTTTGCTCATGCCGCTACAGATGCCCTTGAATCCATAACGCATTCTTTGTGCACGCTCGAGTTCGAAGATCATCGTCCGTTGTATGACTGGGTCATTCAAAATCTCAATTTATCTTCCGAACCGCATCAATATGAGTTCTCGCGGCTGAACCTGGCTTACACAATTACTAGCAAGCGCAAGCTTGCAACCTTAGTTGATGAGCGGAAGGTTGTTGGCTGGGATGATCCACGAATGCCTACTATTGCTGGTATGCGTCGACGCGGGTATCCGGCGCCGGCAATCAGAGACTTTTGTGGCCGCATTGGCATAACAAAAAAAGAAAATATTATCGAGATGGGCGTTTTGGAAAATTCGGTGCGGGAGCACCTGAATCCTATCGCTCACCGGGTGTTAGCTGTATTGAAGCCTCTGAAGGTTGTTATAACTAATTATCCGGAAGGTCAGGAAGAGGTTCTGATTGCTGATAATCATCCGATGGACTCCGAGGCTGGGCAGCGTGAATTGCCATTTTCGCGTGAGATCTATGTTGAGCAGACTGACTTCATGGAGGAGGCCCCACGTAAGTTTTTCCGTCTGAAGCCCGGCGGTGAAGTGCGATTGCGCTATGCTTACATTATTCGTTGCGATGAAGTTATTAAGAACGCAGCGGGCGAGGTTACCGAGTTGCATTGCAGTTATGACCCTGCTACCAAGAGCGGTATGCCAGATGCTAATCGTAAGGTAAAGGGTACGATTCACTGGGTCAGTTGCGATAAATCTTTACCAGCAGAAGTTCGCCTTTATGATCGACTATTTTCCGTCGCCAGACCAGGCGGCGGTGACACCAATTTTCTGGAACACCTCAACCCTGAATCATTGGAAGTATTGCATGGTGCTCGTGTTGAGCCCTCAGTAAAAGGTATCAGTACTGATGTGCCTGTTCAATTTGAGCGCAACGGATATTTCGTTGCTGATTCTGAGAACAGCAGCTCGGAACAATTGGTGATTAATCGGGTTATTACCTTGCGTGACTCTTGGCTGAAGCAAGAAAAGGCCGATAGGGCCTAAATTTTTTGGGGAATTAGCGTTCAGTAATGCTGAGCGGAGCCCCTAAACCTAAGCTCAGGAACTGAGCAGCGTTGCCCTCTGCGCGCGCTATTTCAAGCATGCCGAACGAGTTAATTAATGCGAGCAGTTCTCCGGGTTGGCTGCGTCCATAGGTGTCTTGCAGAAGCAGATTGCGTCCGCCACAGTTGATTGTCGGCTGATTGAGTTCGCTGAGTGCTGTGCGGCTGACATTACTGATGAGATTGCCGAAGCTATCAACAGCAACAATGGTGCCCTGCAGACGCGAACCCAGTTTCTCAGGGCCTTCAACCAATGAAGGCACAATGTCGCGAGTACTTGAACCCATGGCATTTACGCCAATCCGTCCGGAAGCAATTTCTGCGGCCAACGGTGCGAATACATCGCGCCCGTGAAAAGTAGCGCTGATCTTTCCCGGATTAAGTGATTGCAGAATCGCTTCGTTCAGACGATAGCAGGGCGTATCGGTTCGTGCGCCGATAACGTCTGAAAGTATGCCATTGTCTGGAGCCAGAAAAACATGCCCATCAAGTTCGCAGCCGAGGATGTCACGTTCCGTGCCAACGCTGGGATCTACTACAGCCACATGTACCGTGCCAGTGGGAAAGTTCCGATATGAGTGTGCCAGCCAGAATCCTGCTTCGGCGGGCCAATGAGCCTGAACTTCGTGGGTGAGATCCACAATGGTCGCAGTCGGAAGCCGACTAAGGATGACACCCTTCATAACACCAACAAAAGGGCCTTTATGACCGAAATCAGTGGTTAAGGTGATAATCGCCTGGCTCATCGATAGCTCGCAGTTGAAGACGTTAGTGAACCGACCTGGCATCATTTGCGCCCGGACCATTCTTCCAGCTGCACGCCCAGTAGATGAATGGAGTATCTATCGCAGCAATACCCAGTTTAAAGACATACTTTACTGCACCGAGCGCGAGTGCGGTCTCAAGATCAACGAGACCCCACCATACTACGAGAGAGTAGATCAGAGTATCGATAGTTTGCGACAGCATTGTCGATACATTATTGCGCAGCCACAAATACTTGCCCTTTGTTTTCTTTTTAAGTTTGTGGAAAATATAAACATCAAACCTCTGGCTGATTAGGTATGCCAGCAGTGAACCAAATACAAATCGTGGTGTGAAGTCAACAATCGTTATAAAGGCATCTTGCACTTCTCTTGAAAAAACCGCCGTAGCAGGTTGTGTTGAGGGCTGAAACAGCAATGAGATACTTAGCATCAGCAAAACAATAATACTGATGAAGAAACCAATCATTACTGCCCGATTGGCTTCCGCTTGACCCCATCGTTCGTTTAATAGGTCGGTTGCGAAAAAAATACCAGAATAAAAGATGATACCCAGTGTCGTCTGGAAGCCGAAGATGGTGGTGATTTTTGGCCCCTGAAGATTGGCTAGCAAAATGGCTAGTACGATACACGCAATCAATCCTTCACGACCGAACAGCCGGTATATGACGACAGTAAAGGTAAGGTCTAAGCAGAGCGTTATCAGCCAAAGGAGGTTCTGATGATCGATGAAATACTGTTGTACAAATTCTGGAAACATTGCGGCAGCTTACCCTCTACAGAGCTTGATTAGAAACAAGTAGGTCGAAAAAGACAGGCTGCATTTGCTGCCGATCAGATTGCTTCGGTAGCGTTATCAGCCGCTGCATTCCTGCTCTGTCGGCGCTTACGGAAGTGGGCAGCAACATTGGCCTGAATCATTAGCAGGGCTGGCGTTAGCAGCAACGTTAGAATAGTTGCAAAAAGCAGCCCACCAACAATCGACGATGCCATTTGTTTCCACCACTGTGTGCTCGGCCCGCCGAAGTATATATCGCGATTGATCAAGTCGACATTCAGTGCAATAGCCATGGGGATTAGCCCTAGAATTGTCGTGATAGTGGTTAGCATGACAGGGCGCAAACGCTGAGCACAGGTCCGCATAATAGCTTCTTTGACGTCAGCAGTTTGTTTTCTGACACTATTGAATGTGTCGATAAGCACAATATTGTTGTTGACCACAATGCCAGCGAGTGCGATGGCGCCGATTCCGCAGTTAACCAAACTGAATACCTGATTGGTCATGAGCAGACCCAACAACACACCACCGGTGGAGAAGACCACTGCAGTCAGAATGAGCAGACATTGAAAGAGGTTGTTGAATTGCGTCACTAGAATAATAGCCATCAGAGTTAATGCCATGATGAAGGCCTTGGTAAGAAACGCGATCGTTTCGGCCTCATCACGAGCTCCGCCTTTGAAGCGTAACTGAACTTGATCTTGATTTAGGTCAAGATTTTCAATACGTTGCTGTAACTCATCCAGTACGGGTGCAAGTAAGACGCCATCATCCAGGTCAGACTGCACCAACAGCGTCCGTTTTCGGTCTGTGCGCATAATTGTGCGGGTCGCATCCTGCGGTTCGTAAGTCACAAAGGTGCTGATAGGCACGTTGCCGTTGCCGGTAGGGATTCTCAGTTCGCCGAGGCGTTGCAGGCTTCGCTCATTCGCAGGGAAGCGGACCCTGATATCCATCTCTTCATCAGCATCGTCAGGGCGATACTCCGCGACTTTAATACCATTGGTCACCAGCTGGATTATGCTGCCGACGAGTGAGACATCGGCGTTGAACTTTGCGGCTTCCGCACGATTCACTTTGAGCTGCCATTCAATGCCGGGTAATGGGCGAGTATCCTCGGCATTAATGACGCCGGGAATGGTTTCAAGCTCCTGGCGCAGTCGATTAGCGGTATCACGGAGTATATTCATGTCTTCGGCAGCCACTTCAATATCTATCGGCTTTCCTGTGTTGGGTGTAGGCCCTTGCAGTCGCACTTCCACCACAATGCCTGCTATATCCTTGGTTCGGTTTTGGATATCTGCGGCAATTTCCTTGGCTGGACGACGGGTGCGCCAGTTGGCAAAGTTAAGCCGGATTGCGCCAATCATGTCAGGCGAAGAGCCGCGGGCCATCTTTCCACTTTTAACATAGAGATGTTCGATGCCATCCACATCCAGCACGCGTTCTTCGACCAGACGGACTAAGTCATCTTTTTCTTTTGCTGAAAGATCACCCCGAGCGCGAATGTCGATACTGCCATTGGTAGGATCAATGTACGGAAACATGTTAATGCCATTACCGAATGTACCGTAGGCCCAATAGATGGTAATTAACAGGGTTGTGATGATCCCAAGCGTCTTGGTGGGATGATTAAGACTCGATTTTAGTACCTTGAGGTACTTGCCTGTCGATCCGGAAATCTTGTTCAGGTCGCCAGATTCCGCGGCAATCAGATCGCTGCGGATTTGCTCATTAAAAAGGCCAGGCCTACCGAAGATAGTCCCCAGAGTTGGCACAAATAATAGCGCCATCGCGAGCGATGAGGTGAGCACAAAAATAAGTGTAATGGGCATGAACTTAAGGAAGCTGCCGGTAAGTCCAGGCCAAAATACCAAAGGAACGAACGCTGCCAGGGTTGTCGCTGTAGAGGCGATAATCGGCCAGGCCATGCGTTTTGCAGCCGCTGCATAGGCTTGGCTGCGGTGCACGCCTTCGGCCATTTTCCGGTCGGCAAGTTCGGTAACCACAATGGCGCCGTCAACCAGCATACCCACAGCAATAATCATCGCGAATAACACCACCATATTTATGGTTTGGCCCGTGGCATTAAGTAGAATAAACGCGGCACAGAATGACCCTGGAATAGATAACCCCACCAGCAGTGCATTTTGCAGCCCCAGAATGCCGATAAGCACGATGAACACCAAGACTACGGCAGTGGCAACATTATTCATTAGTGTCGAGATGTTGCGCTCGATATAGTATGACTTATCTCGCGTGAAGGTTGCTTCAACACCGGGGGGCCATAATGGGGACGACTCAGTCACAATCTCCCTGACAATACGGGCAGTATTCAGCATGTTGTCCCCGTTGCGAGCGACAATCTCGAGTGCTACCGCAGCCTGACCATTTAGCCGAGCCTGACTTTCGCGATCTTTGAACGTGCGTTTGACAACGGCAAGGTCACGAAAATGGACGACGTTACCGCGGTCCACTTTAATCGGCAGGTTAAGCACGTCTTCAGGGCTTTCAATAACACCCGGAACCTTTACGGCAAATCGACCCTGATCACTTTGCAGTGCGCCTGCTGCGATTAATCGGTTGTTGCTCTCAACGAAATTCAATATGTCGGCGGGAGAGAGGTCATAGCTCTCCATAGTTAATGGATCAATGGTGATTTCGAGTAACTCTTCACGAGAACCCACAATATTGACTTCCATAACGCCGGTAAGACCTTCGACTTGCTCCTTGAGCTTTTCAGCAACGGCTTGCAGGGTTCGTTCCGGCGCATCACCATTGAGTAACAGCACCATCATAGGGTCAAACTTCGAAAATTTAACTTCGAAAACTCGAGGCTCATCTGCGTCGGCGGGCAGTTTTGATTTAGCGAGGTCAACCCGCTCACGAACATCAATTAGCGCCTTTGCCACATCAACGGTAGGTTCAAATTCTAATGTCACGCTGGCGCTATTCTCGCCTGCAGACGAGATCATTTCTTTCATGCCATCGACATCACGCAGTTCCTGCTCCATTGGTCGTGCGAGCAATCGTTCGGCATCTTCCGGCGAAACGCCTTCAAGAAATATTTGTACGTAGATGTAAGGGAACGAGACATCAGGCTCAGCCTCTTTGGGGATCGAGTAATAGGAGCTAACACCAGCAATGATAATTGCAATGAATGCAATCATCATCGTACGGCTTCGACCTATTACAGCATCAATGATTGCATTCATTGAGGCGCCTCCAGCGTATTGCGAATTCCCGAAGCCATTGCGGTATCGGCGGTCATGGAAACCGAATCGACCTGCTGCCCTTGAGACACATAGCCCTGACCCACAACGATCAGCTGTACCTTTTTGGGCAGGCCGGATACCCAAGTGCCTTCGTTGCCGGACTGAATGATTTCTACTGGATAAAACTGCACACGATCGAATTCATCCACAGTATTAACTCCTAATGAACCATCGCCGCTGAGAGAGAGCAGGGCGGGAGACATTTCATGGGCCAATACTTCGCCAGTTGCAATACGCATTTCGGCGGTTACGCCAGCCGGAAGTGAACCATCGGGATTCGGTATTTCCAATTCAACAACAAACGTTCGAGTTTCTCGTTCTGCCACCTGTGAGACATAACGAATATTGCCGCTGACATCCTGTCCGGTCACCAGCGTTGCATTAGCGATATCGCCAACTTTTACATTGCCGGCATCGCGCTCCGCAACGCTGCCGGTGATGATAATAGTATTGTTGTCAACGAATGTGCCCACCGTATCACCAGCGCGCACGAAGTCGCCAATCTCGACAGTCCTGCTCTGCAACGTGCCACTGAATGGAGCGCGGATAGTCATGTTGGCCAAATCAAGTTTTGCGCGGGTGTATTCGGCCCGTGCGGCTTCTAGTTTCGCGAGTGTTTCGGCCATTTGGGAGTCGGAAGCATAGCCGTCTTTTTTCAAGCTTTGCTGGCCATCGTAACGTGTTTGGTGCTCGCGCACGCTGGCTTTTGCCTGATCAACGCGGGCTTGTCGATCACGAATATCGAGTTTTAATATTGGGTCTCCAGCATTAAGACGGTCACCGCGGCGGGCAAAGATTTTTTCTATTCTGCCCTCTGCTTCTGTGCTCATTTCGACCGTTCTCGCTGGGTTTGAGTTGCCGTAGACCGTAATATAGCGCTGAATATTTTGCGCTTCACGAGCATCTACCTGAACGCGTACATCGCCCTCAGAAATCCCGAGTGTTGCGCCTGACTCGGTGGACTGATCTTCTTCACGGTCAACAAAGCCTGATCCCATCCAGATACTGACAATCACCAGAGTCAGTGCTGCGAGCAGCCATGGTTGTTTAGCGACAATTGATTTAAATTTATTTTTCATGAAGTTATCCCTTAACCACCGTGCGCCGGTTCGTCTATTCTTCCGGGGGCAGTCTCGGTAAGCAGATGCCGGTTGGATTCAATATAGTCAGCACCTGCCTTTGCAATGACTGCGCCAAAGCCGGCGACGAAACGGGCGCCTGCTGGGGCATTGATACCCATCTCGGTTTCAATGCTGCTGATATGCTCGACAGCATCTTCGAACGCCTCTATGCGGTCGTTTAACAACCGATTGACACGCCTCTCATCCAACAGTTCCGAAAAATACATAACGGCAAGAAAGTCGGAGCGCAATTTATGTTGGGGCTCATTAGTTTGCAATGCTCTTTCGAAGGCGTTACGGCCATTGTCGGTTATTTTGTAAACTTTGCGGTCTGGCCTGCCGGTTTGCGGTATTTCGCGGCATTCGACAAGTCCGCTGGTCGCGAGGTCCGCGAGCGCAGGATAAATAGAGCCATAGCCTGCAGAGAAAAAATGCTTGAATAAGGACTCAAACTTTTTCTTTAGCTCATAGCCGCAGGCTTCCTTATTGATGAGCATGCCAAGGCAGAGTGTTTTTACATCCATAGTCTTTTTCTCAACTTAGTGTGTCATATATCTTGTTGGGCTGATAAAGCAAAGACCCATAATAAAATCGGTCAATATCGCCGGGCGCTGGCCCTGTTGTGATCAATGATCGTGGGTCTAACTATGCTGTGATTTTTTTTCAGTCTTTTGACAGTGATTTCACTTTAGAGGAGCGCTGTGAACTGTTCCGCCCGGCGGCGTAACACCTTGTAACAATTTGTAACACATCGGGTTGATACATGGCTTATCCCAAAGCAGACTTTTCAGGCGAATCTCGGCGTTTCTGCATTGCAGTATGCGGAGCGCCGAAATGGCAATTATCGCCAACTAGGTATATTCGCTGATTGAGATAGTGGCAGGATAGAGGGAAGCTTACCGCGTTATCCTAAGTGAGGCGCCGGACATTTCTGGTAAGCGATCTTTGTGTTTACACGCTGATACAAGTTATAAGGACGATTGATATGAGTAAAGGAAGCTATAGCCGCCGAGCATTTATCAGGACAGCGGCAGTGTCATTGCCGGTGGGCGCATTTTTAATGAACCGCGCAGCAGGTGCTCAGGGCCTGCCTAAGCTGGCTATCGATGATCCGACAGCAATGGCCTTAGGCTATGTAGAAGATGCCGCTGCAGTTGATGTCGCAAAATACCCGATGTTTAAAGCGGGCAGTAACTGCGCAAACTGTATGCAGATTCAGGGTGCTGATGGTGCGGCGTTCCGACCTTGCGGTATTTTTCCGGGTAAGGATGTTGCTGCTGCCGGTTGGTGCACTGTTTGGGTTGCAAAGCCGGTTTAATTGCTTATGAGCACAGAGGTGCAAAAAAGCCGGAGCATACGCCCGCTTTTTTGTGTCTGTCCTCTTTGCTTTAGCCCATACAGGCCAATGGGCTCCGACAAACGGCAACAGCAAGAACGTAGACGATAGCGGCCATTGCTAGCACGAGGTAAACGATGCGTTGAGATTTGGTTTTGCCGTAACGAAGTGCAAATGAACTAAGAACAACATACGCAATGAGCCCAACCAGTTTCGCAGTCAGCCAGGAATCGACGAAGGGCAGCTGTCCGCTGGCATAGCCTGCTCCCAGTGCTGAGCCAATCAGTAGCGTGTCATTAACGTGGGGAAAGATTTTGACCGGTTTCGCGAACAGCCATTTTGAATCGGTTAACATCCACCATGCCCGCACTAAAAAGCCGATCAGTGTTGTAGCTACGGTAATCAAGTGAATGTTTTTTAGTAGGATGAAGAGGCTGGTGTTGTCCACGGTGAGTCCTTAAGGCTTTATGCAATTAGGCTTGAGTAGATCAGCATCTTAGCCTATGACCAGCAACGGATGCAGAGTTTCTTGGTTTTTAATGAATGCAGGGATATGAGTTTCTATGGCAAAAGTATTTGGCATTGCCGGGTATAAAAATGCGGGAAAAACCACGTTGATTGTGGCGTTGTTGCAGCACTTTACTGCAAAGGGGTTGCGGGTAGCTACGCTCAAGCACGCGCATCATGAATTCGACATTGATCATCCGGGTAAGGACAGCTTTCAGCACAGAGAAGCAGGTGCCGCCGAGGTTATGGTGGTTTCAGCCAAGCGTTGGGCGCACATCGCCGAGCTGCAGGATGGGCCAGAGCCAACCTTGGATGATTGTGTGGCACGTCTTGGTGATGTTGATCTGGTCTTAGTGGAGGGTTGGAAGCTTGGCGGGCACCCGCGACTTGAATTGCGGCGCAGCGGGAACGAAGCACCTGAGCTAGCAGGCCATGACAAGGGTATTGTGGCTATCGTCTCTGATGGTCCGCTGTTAGATAACGATGTGCCGATGTTGCCACGAGATGACGTATCAGCGATTGCCGGATTTATTTTGCATCATGTGCAGTTGGCGCCATAGGCGTATTTTTTTAGTCGAGCAGTGCTATTAATATCTGGTCGCCGGTCATGCACTGCTCATTAGTTTCAGTAAAGATTGCCCAGCAATTTGCCTGCATCAAAGGACTGATCTTAAAAGACTCCTGTCCGCCAAGCACTTCCACTTCCAGTTCGCCAACCGCACTCACTGCGGATTTCGCTTTAGCGAAAAATCGCAAGCCAGCGCGCGAACTTGTGTTATTCAGCAGTTTGGCGGTGTTGTATGTTCCGGGCTTTCGCCCCAGCATTAAGCGGATGGCTTCAACAACAAAGAATCGCCAGCCTACGGCGACAGCCACAGGGTTGCCGGGCAGGCCAAAAATTAATGTGCCGTTTGGCATACGCGCGAAAAGCAGAGGTTTGCCCGGGCGTATAGCAACCTTGTGAAATAGGATTTCGGCGCCGAGTCGTCGCAGAGCCTCGGGTATATAGTCCATGCGGCCAGCAGAAACGCCGCCTGTCGTGAGGATAATGTCGGCACCTGTAGCGGCGTTGCCAATCGCTGTGGCGATTGCGCCGGCTTCATCCGATACTGAGCAGCTGCCGGTCAGCATGGCGCCAGATTGGTTTACAGCGGCTTCGAGATAGGGGCGATTGCTGTCGAGGATGATGCCCTTCACATTATCCGCATTTTTCGATGAAATTTCGTTGCCAGTCGTAATTATTGACACTTTCGGTTGCTGATAGGCAGAAATCTGGTCAATGCCAAGTGCCGCTAAACCCATAATGATCTCTGGGGTAACTGCTGTGCCTATATTCATAGCCTGCATCCCCATGTCGAAGTCTTCCCCGGGGTTACGAATGTTGGCACCGGGTAACGGTGATGCCTGAAGTTCAACGGTATCATTGCATCTGGTGGTTTTCTCAAGTGGAATGACAGCGTCATAACCGTCAGGAACAGGCGCGCCGGTCATAATCTCCCATGCGGTACCCGTCTGTGCCGTACCAGTGGGTGCGGACATGCCAGCAGTAATGGTCCCGAGAACATCGAGTTGGCTTGTTCCAGAGGCGCCATCGGCAGCGATAACGGCAAAGCCATCCATGGCGGAGTTGGCAAAGCCGGGCAGGTCGACCGGACTTGTTACGGGAGTCGCGCAGACTCTGCCGCAAACGGGCACAATGCTTTCGATTTCCATAGCCTGCGTGTTGGCCGCAATAATGCTGAGTGCTTCTTGATAAGTAATCATGGTGTTTTGTTTTGTCCGAAATTCTGTGATCTAAAGTAATACAACTGGCTCGTTTCGTTCACCGCCCGAATGGTCAGTTTAAATCAGCTTTCTTATCGCTGCTTGGCTTTGCCACAGCGCCCGTCGTAATTGATTATTGTTGCTATTCATATTGACCTTTAGGCCCAATCTGTTAATGCTATAAGCTTGTCTCTCCAGCGACTCGGTTCAACTTGGTGTGTCACGCATTTAAGCTGGCGCCACACCGGACGTGCAGAGGGTAAGCTGTGATGTTTTTAACGTCGTAGACGGATCACCATGAGAAAAGCAATATGAGCAAGCAGAAGCATCCCGTGAGCATTGATTCTGGCGATAGAGTTGTTAGTGGCCGAGAGCTGAGTGCTGCAGTTTCTCGCTGTATGGCTTATGCCGTCATGTCCGATCTGTTGGCCTCACCCCACGATGTGGAATCGGTGGTTTATAACAATAGCGATGCTATTGATTTATCGGGTCTGCCCTATGCAGTGAACGGTTTAGAGGAGTTGATTGCCGATTATCGTGCAGCGCCTTTGCTGGAATTAAAGCGGGCATACAGTTCCATGTTTGAGGTGGGCAGTGATGGACCGCCGGTGCCGATTCGTGAAGATTTGCAGTTGGGCCAAAAGTCTGGCGTGCGCGAAGAGTTGGTGCGCTTTTACGATTTTTTTGGTTATACGCTGAGCGAGAAGTTCGCTTGGGCGCCGGATCATTTATCGCTGGAGCTTGAGTTTATGCAGTTTCTTGCTGTCAGTGAGGCTGAGGGGTTGGATCAGTTGGCAAATGGCGAAACACCAGAAGCCGACCTTGCTTCTTTTCAGCTTGGGCAGATTGATTTTCTTCAGCGTCACCTGATCAATTGGGTACCCATCGTGCTGCATGCAGTAGAAGAACAAAATAGCAATTCTTTTTATTATCGTGTGGTATCGGTGCTGCGTGACTTTCTGGCCGCAGATTTCGAATGGCAGTCTGGAACTATTGCGACGTCTTGAGTCCCGGAAGGTCTCGATGATCGCCTGATGTTCAAAAATGGATAGATGTGCAATGGAGTTATGCATCATTGTTCTATTTGCTTGAAGATAGAGCAATTACAAATAAAATGAGCTATTGAGGAGAGCGGTACATGGTCTCCCGAAACTCTTGCTGTTTTTTCCGCATTGGTGGGCTGCGTTGTGAGCCTCTATGGTGCCGATGGGTTTCGTGAAGTCACCGCCGAGAATGTTTATGAACTTACGACGTTATTTAGGTTTTGGCGCCATTGCGATTGCAGTGGTTATTATTGGGCTCTGGAGTAGTCAGTCTCCCGATTACACTGATGCAGCTCTGGTCGAAGCCGATGCAGTAGATGATACGCATCCCCTTAAAGACAGCTCGGTTGGTGGCTCTTACAATAAAGATGGCGTAGCACCTTTTGGAATGGTGCAGCGTTTGCCCAAACAGCTTGACGGCGTCGCAGTTGTTGCTGTTGCTGCAGAGGTCCCTGGAGTTGAGGTTGTGATGGCGGACCAGAACGCACTTTTCGGCGTTCACTGCGTTGCGTGTCATGGGCGTGACGGGCTCGGTGTCGAGCCGCTCGGCGTGGGTCTGGTGGACTCATCGTTCGTACAGAGTAAATCGACTGCTGAGCTCGTAGAGATGTTGAAAGTCGGACGAATGCCAGACAGTGCTGACAGCGTCAAAGGTCGTGTTATGCCGGGTTTCGCCTGGATGGGTGACGATCAGCTTACCGAGTTAGCCGTGTTCCTGCAGGCGCAAAACCCTTAGGCCGCTTTCTGCTGAGCGCATGGGTTAAAAAGCCGCTGCACTGCCAGCGGCTTTTTTGTGCTCCATTAGTTTGAGTACCTGCCGCGCTTTGGTCGCCAGTAGCGCAAATGCTCAGAATTGGCGCTGTGTCGCATAGGATTGCGGTTCAAGGAGCCTCTGCCATGTCTGAAATGTCTGAATCGATCCAAATACCCGCTAAAACGACCGTCTGGCCTAAGCCCGCTGTAGCCTGGTGGGCCGTTGCCGTGCTGGTGATGGCTTTTATCTTCTCGATTGCTGATCGCATCATTATTAGTTTACTAGTGGATCCGATTAAGACCGATCTTAAGCTCAGCGAAACGGACATGGGCTTGTTAATGGGGCTTTATTTTGCCCTGTTTTACGCGCTTATGGGTTTGCCGATTGGGCGTCTTGTTGATAAATACTCGCGGCGAGCGATTGTAGGCTCAGGCATTTTTATCTGGAGCGTAATGACGGCGCTCTGCGGTTTGAGCAGCACTTTTCTGCAATTGTTTTTAGCGCGTGCCGGCGTTGGAGTCGGACAAGCTACTTTGTCACCATCGGCATATTCCATGATCGCCGATAGTTTTCCCAAGGAAAAGCTCGGACGTGCACTCGGTGTTTATCAGTCTGGTGCGTTTCTCGGAGTAGGCCTTGCACTGATGTTCGGTGGTCTGGCGATTCGTTTTGCGGCGACCGCTGATGATGTGAGTTTGCCCCTGCTGGGTTCGGTAGCACCGTGGCAATTGGCATTTATTGTAATTGGCTTGCCGGGTATTCTTGTTGCGGCGTTAATGTTCACGGTTAAAGAGCCGGCGCGTCAGGGCGTGAAGGCGGCAGCCACTGCTGAGATCAGTGTAGGCCAGGCTATTGGTTTTGGCGTTAAGCGCTGGCGTGTGTTCCTTGCGCATTTCACCGGATTTGCTTTGCTGGCTTTGCCGATGACAACACTGGCAACCTGGGTGCCCGCCTACTTCATGCGCGTTGTCGGTATGTCGCCACCTGAGACGGGTTTTAAGCTCGGAATCATTATTCTCATTTTTTCACCGATTGGCGTGATTGCCGGCGGCTGGCTGTCGGACACACTGCTAAAGCGCGGTGTTACTGATGCACCGTTGCGGGTTGCCGTTATGGCGGCTGTGTTCATGGTGCCTGTATCTGTCCTCGCCACCACTATTAAAGACCCCTTGTGGGTGCTTATGATTGCGTGTCCCTTTGCTTTTGGTGCCAGTATTACGATGGGACTCGCGGCAACGGCATTGCAGCTGGTTACACCCAACCGATTGCGCGGCCAGATTGCCGCGGTCTGGATGCTGTTTTTAAATATCATTACTGCGGGTTTAGGTCCTACAGCTGTTGGTATGGTCACCGGCATGGTGTTTAAAGACCCGATGGCGGTTGGTTTATCGGTGGCCACGGTTAATACCGTTGCGGTAGTTTTGGGCGGATTAATTCTGTTCACAAGCTGGAAACCTTATCGTGAAGCTGTGGCGCTAGAGAACGCGGCTTGATCTGCGACCTGGTCTTTCATGGCAAAGATGATCATTGGGTTGCAGGCAAACCTGGCGGGTTAACCCTGGATTAATCGCAGTGCGGCGAGCAGAAGCAGACGTCATTTCGGCAGGTAAGAACGGTCTGGACAGGGCGCCGATGATAAGCTCAAATCGACGGGCTCTGATGCGCTTGCGCGCACAGCAACACAACGCGGTCGACAAAACAACAACCAGGGTGCGCCCGCCTTAACTAAGCTGCACTGATTCGGTCGATTTCCGCCAATTCGTCAGTGCTCAGGCTAACATTGCCTGCAGCCGCATTGGCTTTGACCTGTTCCGGTTTGGTGACGCCCGCAATCACACTGCCGACATAGTCGCGATTGGTGAGTCCGCTCATGGCGATGTCCAGAATGCTTTTGCCTATGCTCTCACCGTAGCTGATCAGCTGTTCTACCTTCTCCAGCCGTTCATCGGTTTTAAATGAGCCGCCCCACGCCGCCAGGCGTGAACCTTCAGGGTCGGGCTGGCCTTTGCGGTACTTGCCGGTGAGCAAGCCTGATTCGAGGGGGAAGTAGGGAATAATGCTGATGTTGTCTTTCTCGGCGACGGGCAGTAGATCATCCTCAATAGTGCGGGTGAACAGGCTGTACCAGTTCTGCGCGGAGATGTAAGGGCTGGTCCCCGCAGCATCAGCGGCTGCTGCTGCTTCGGCTAACTGGGCGCCATTCATGTTGGAGCAACCAATGTGTCGTACCTTGCCCTGTTGGATAAGGTCTTCCAGTGCGCGCAGGGTTTCTTCAGCCGGTGTATTGATATCGGGAAAGTGATATTGGTACAGGTCGAGGTAATCGGTGTTTAGCCTTGAGAGACTTTCCTCAATCTTCGTCATGATGTAGCCGCGGGTGCCACCATTCTCAATACTGCCGCCACGACCGCCAGAGTTGGCGCCGAATTTAGTTGTAAGCACAATATCTTTGCGCTTAGCACCCAGTGCTTTGGCCAAATACTCCTCCGATGAGCTGGGGCTTTTACCGTAGATATCGGCCGTGTCAAAAAAGTTAATGCCGGCATCGAGCGCCGCATTGACGCAGGCGGTGGTTGCATCCTGATCAACCATCGAGCCAAACATCATGCAGCCGAGGCCCACTACTGAAACCTGAAGGTCCGAATTTCCCAGTTGTTTTTTTCTCATTGTGAGCTGTCCTGAACAGAGGCGGTTATGGGTTGATATTTACCGTGGCGCAAGCGAATCCATAAAGCATAAAACATCAACGCCGCATTCAGTATGCCCATCATTACAAATGGTGCGGTAGGGCTGATGCTGTCGTAAATTTCGCCACCAACCTTCGACGCAAATAAAATACCAATCGCGCCGACGAGCCCGAATACGCCGACTACCGAGCCACGAATTTTCTGTGGGGCTTGTTGACCCAGTAGTGCGCCTGCGGAAATAATGACGCTGATTTCACCTATGCCGAGAATGACACACATCAAATAGATGTTGCTGCCAAATGGGTCTGCCACCGTACCCATGAGTGTGTAGCCGACCGCAGCAATAAATAAACCGAGCGCCATGCTGGATACCCGGTCAAATTTGTCAGAGATTATGCCCATAAATACAGCCCAGCCCATGGCCGAGAGCTGAATAAGGCCAAACAGCATACCGGCTTTGGCAAGACTGTCGCCGGTGCTCATGCCCACCTCGATGCCGAGTTGAACAATCCACAAAGAAAAGAAGGTGCCGATAACCACCAGATCACCCCGACCGATAAATGCCGACATAAAGGCCAGCGCCATGCGGGGCCGCTTACCCTCGCGCAAACCGGCTTTAAGCTGCTGTGTTAAAGGAACTTTGGCTTTGGTCTTGCCGCCGCCGCCGGGCTTCAAACCGAAGCTAAGTACTGCCGCAGCGACCAAACAAACTGCCGTTGCTGTCCAATAAGCATAGCGTCCAGCAGCTATCGGATCGGCGCCGTATTCCAGATACATGGCAGGTGTTTTTGCCAGTAGTGTTGCCATAATAACCACGCCGAGGCCATTGCAAATTGAGGTAACGCCGAGCCATCGTGCGCGAGAGAACTCCTGAATATAGTCGACAATACAGGCGCTGAGCATGACCGGGACAACGGCAGCGCCAACACCGAACAGGCAACGAAATATATACAGTTGAGCCACTGAGTTAGCGAGAGGGTAAATCAGATAGCCGGCTGCCAGGAGCAGGAAACCGCTGACAAATATCAGTTTTCTGCCGGTGCGGTCAGAAAGGGCGCCAGCGACGCCCATAACCATAATAACAACCACCTCCTGAACAGCGGCAAGATTGCCGGTAAGGGCGCCTTGTTCGGCTTGGGGTATGTGAAGGATTTCGGTTAGCAGATAGGGTTGAATGAAGCCCATGTAAGCAATAGCCGAGATGCTGGTTAAGCAGGCAAACAGCAAGGTAAAAACATTCATGCCCGAATAGCCGGGAATGAACCATAGGGGACCGATTTTTAGTCCGGCAGTGTCCGGTTTCAGCATCTTAAAACCACTCGCGCGAATAAATTTTTGAAGGTCTAGCCTAACTTATACAGGGCGTTTTGTATCGGCAATAGCAACGCGATGCATCAGGCGGTGAGCGGGGAAGAAATCACTGATGCCACGATGGGCAGTGCAACGATTGTCCCAAAAAGCCACTGAGTGTTTTTCCCAGCGGAACCGGACCATGTACTCTTCTTGGGTCATGTGTTCATAAAGCATGTCGAGAAGGGTTTTGCTTTCTGGGTCAGATAAACCTTTGATCCGGAAGGTCATCAGCGGGTTAACCAGCAAGCATTTTTCCTTGGTTTCTGGGTGAGTACGGATTATCGGATGCTCAACCGGTGGGGTTGACTCACGAAATTTCTGCCAGCGGTCCGGGCCATATTGCTTGAGCACACCCGGCCCCATGGTTTCCACCAGGTCATGGATGGCGGTGAGTCCGAGTAAGAAGTCCTGCATAGGCTTAGAGAGACCTTCATACGCCGCTGCCATATTCACCCATACCGTATCACCCTTTCCGATGGGTACATCTAGAGCATGCAGCACAGAGCATTTGGAGGGGATCTCAAGGAAAGTATCATCGGTATGCCAATTAATGTCACTGCTTACCGCGCTGTATTCGTTCATTTCCTGGCGACGAATTTGTGGATAGCCATCAAGCAACGGCACAAAGCCCGGCTTTTGGACTTCATCACCGAAGTGCATAGCAAAGGCAATGTGTTGTTCGGGAGTCAGATCCTGATCGCGGAAGAACAGAACTTTGTATTGAAGAAAAAGTTCTTTCAGAACCTTTACTGCATCGTGATCAAGTTCGCTGGTCAGGTCTATATTAAGGACTTCAGCGCCCAGCGCATTGGTCATGGGCTTGACGATAATGCCGGAAGCCGCTGAAACTCTAGCTGACTGAGCGTTTGACATGGCGTAACTCCTTATAAGTGGTGTCTGATATCGGTGCAGAGAGCGCACCTGTTAGGCAATCGACCAGGTTGGCTGCAAATAGGGCGCCATACTTTTGAAAATCAATAGCTGGGTTATTGCGTAAGCGTTCGCGGTCGGCCAATGCATGAATTATTTGTGCAACAGCCAAGCCGAATCTCTGGCCGAGAATATCGGCAGGCAGATCGCTCATTAGCGCTTCTATTTTTTTGAGGATGGTATTTAGCGCTGAACCGTGTGTGCTTGACCAGAGGGCTTGCAGATCTACCGAAGGGCTGCCAATCATTTGGGAGAGAAAACGAACATAATGCTGGCCGCCCTCGCTCCCATCGATTTCATCAACAATCGGGTACACCATAGCCTCGACAAGTGATTGCAGGTTGCCGTCAAGGTCAGCGCCTTCCAGCGCCCTAAGGCGTCGCCGATTAACGTTTTCCATGCGATAGTCGTAAATTGCGTTGATCAGCGTTTTTTTATTGCCAAAGTGGTAGTGGGTGGCTGACGAGTTCTTTTGCCCTGCTTCTATGTTGATCTGCCGCAAAGAGACGGCATCGATGCCTTGGTCGCCGAAAAGGCGTTCAGCCGCAAGAATGATTTTTAGGAGGGTGCGTTCGCTAGCGGAATTGATCTTGGTTACCATAAATTAAATCATGTGCTTTATTTAGGCGGTGTGTCAAGTGCTAAAAAATTTATTATTTATTATCAGTAGCTTATGTTTAATTTATTGCTTCTATTTGGTTGATTCTAGTGATTTCACCGCAAAAACCCGGCCAAAATAATTATCGATAGATGCTTCGAGCACGGTCGCCGTTTCACTGGGGATTCCTGCTAGCGCGCGTGCCAGCTGTTTTTTATAGTCAAGCTGCATGGCGCGGCCAATCTGTATTCGCTGAGCCTGAGGTGATCCGGCACCATGCATTGATTCGGTGAGGTAGCCAACCGCGTTACGCCCCAGTGTCATGTTCTCAATGAGGCGAAGAATCCGTACTCTATTTTCTGTAGGAATATCGGCGCGACCTTGCAGATATTTTTCGATAAGTGGACCCGCTTCCGGATGCTTCATGTCGGCCTCTGAGGGCAGTGTTACCATCAGGCCGCCGGCGAGATCCTGAGCAAGTCTGCTCAGTTCATAGGGCATCTTAGTGACATGATGCTTGCAGACATTCGCCAGCATCTCATCAGCGAGATAGGCGCCTGAGCGGGTTTTGCTCGCCTGATAACTGGCGGCAATTCCAGTGCTGTAGATGGTCTCATTAAGATGAGTCATCTCGACTAATTTATCTTTGATGTGCGAGGCTCGCTCGACACCGTTGTATTCGGCAACAGTGGCGGCAGCACCAATAAGAACATCGCCAACGCCCGATTTACAGACATAACTGCGGCGGTGATAGCAGGTGAATCGCTCCACAAGCATGGCGGCGAAATCGTGTTCGCCATTCATAAAGATTTTGTCATGTGGAATAAATACGTTGTCGAACACAATCATCGCTTCCTGGCCAGCGAACTGTGCGTTACCGGCATCAATGTCTCCATCCGCACTGCGGGTGTCACAGGACTGTCGACCATAGATATAGGTTATGCCATCAGCATCGACAGGAATAGCGCCAACCAGTGCGAAGTCTTTATCGGCTTCTCCCAAGCGGATGGTGGGCATAACCAGTAACCAGTGCGAGTTAATGCAACCGGTTTGGTGCGCCTTTGCCCCGGTAACATAAACGCCTGCCTTCGTGCGCTTAGTGACATGCAGATACATATCCTGATCAGCTTGTTCATGCGGTGCCTTGCTGCGATCGCCTTTGACGTCGGTCATAGCACCACCAATAACGTAGCCCTTGCTTTGAGTCATGCCGATGAAGTCTTTCAGCAGTTGATGGTAGTTAGTGCTGTGTTGTTCATCGATTTCATAGGTCACAGAGAACAGTGAATTCAATGCATCCATACCGACGCAGCGTTGAAAACAGGTCCCGGTGAGTTGGCCCAGTCGTCGTTGCATTTTGTTCTGGTTAATGAGGTCTTCAGGACTCTCGGCAATGTGCAGGAAACGGTTAACGCGTTCGCCGGTAAATGGCGACAAAGCCGTTGCGATATCCGGGTTAGATTGCGCAAGGTCGTAGGTGGCAGCAACAGCATTTATAGAAGGGCGGATGATCGGATGATCAACCGGCTCATCAATCAACTCACCCAACAAAAATATCTTGAGCTCGCGGCTTCTGAGGCTGGCGATATAGTCGGCGCCGGTTTCGATTTTGGTTGCGTTGTTTGCCATGAGAGTTGTCTTTTATAGCTGATTGGCGAGTAGGAAGACCTGCTGACCATGCTGGAAAATATTTTGTGTGCTTTAGTTTATCATGCCAGCTATTGCGCCGCAGTTGATGGCGGCAGGGTGAGTTGTTGCCATTGGTATAAGCTCTAAGATCAGGTATTGTCTGGTCATATTCACTATTGCGGTATCTGTACTATGTCATCTTCTCCATTTCGCCATTCCAGTTTTCGCCGTTTGTTTTCAGCTCAGGTTATTGCATTGGTTGGCACCGGTCTGACCACGGTGGCGCTTACCTTGCTAGCCTATGACCTTGCCGGAGGCAATGCGGGAATCGTTCTAGGAACAGCGCTGGCCTTTAAAATGGTGGCCTATGTTATTTTCTCCCCCATTTTGGGCGGCTTGGCACACCGGTTTCCCCGCAAAGCATTGCTCATTATTCTGGATGTGATCCGCGCTGCCGTAGTACTGGCAATGCCGTTTGTTACAGCCGTCTGGCAGGTTTATCTATTGATTTTTTTGCTTAATTTATTTTCTGCTGGTTTTAAGCCGGTGTTTGCTGCCAGCATTCCCGACGTGTTGCCCTCCGAAGAGGAATACACCAAGGCGCTATCGTATTCTCGCCTCGCTTACGATTTAGAGTCGCTGCTGAGTCCGTTGTTCGCGGGCTTGGCACTGTTGTATTTCAGTTACACAGCATTGTTTCTGGGTAACTCCGTGGCATTTCTGATTTCGGCTGTATTGATTATGGGTTGTGTGCTCCCGCACGCAACCCAGCCGGAGCGCAGCAACAGTATTTGGGAAGAAATTACCTTTGGGCTGCGTTCCTATATGGCCACTCCGAGATTGCGTGCGTTGCTGACCCTTTACGCCGCCGTAGCGGCAGCGAGCGCCATGGTTATTGTGAATACCGTGGTGTTTATCCGGGAGAACATGGGCCTTGAAGATTCGGATGTTGCTATGGCGTTTGCGGCTGCCGGCCTAGGTTCAATGATTGCTGCTTTGCTTGTGCCTAAGGCTCTTGAGTTCGTTAATGATCGCGCTTTGATGATTGGTGGTTCAGTATGCATGGGGGTCGGGCTATTGCTTACGGCGACTGATCTGTCATACCCGCAGTTGCTGCTCGTGTGGTTTTTTGTCGGGCTCGGCTTGTCATTGGTGCAAACCCCCGCGGGCCGTATTGTAAACCGTTCTTCATCGCCGGAGGATCGACCTGCGTATTTCTCCGCGCAGTTTGCTTTATCCCATGCCTGTTGGCTCATTGCTTATCCGGTGGTCGGAATGCTTGGCGCAACGCTTGGTGTGGTATCTACTGCTGGTATTATGGGAGGAGTTGTATTGGCGTTTACGGCGCTGGCATACGCAATGTGGCCGCGTGGGGATGGAGAGTCGCTAACGCACTTGCATACCGAAATGAATCATCTTCATCCGCATAAGCATGGTTCGCATCACGAGCATGCGCATGAAGGTTGGGAAGGCCCGGAGCCCCACGTTCATGAGCATCGGCATCGACCGATTAGGCACCTTCATCGCTTTGTCATTGACGACCATCATCGGCATTGGCCAGAAGCCCAGAACTGAGTGGAAGATGACGGCTGGCAAAGTGCTTCTGCAGATTTAGAATTTGTAGAGTAAATCCAGTCCGTATTGTCTGCCGCGCGAGGGCGCGAACGCGGCGGTTTCAATGCCGGTTCGACAGGGCCCGCCGCCACAGTTTTTTCCCCAGTTGATGTTTGATGGTGTGCCGGAGAAGTATAAGAAGCTCGGTGCAGATTGTGGCGTTTCATCGTTCAGAATATTGCTAACGTAGCCTGTTATAGCCCAGTCATCTGATTCGAGTCCGAGTCTGCCGTTCCATATGGTGCGAGCCGGCAATACCAGGAAGTTAGCCGCCCCGGTGTAGCGTTTTGATTCCCAGACCGCATCCGTGCGGGCAAACCAGTCGATAGCACCTTTTAATTGATGGGTATAAGCCAGCGAGCCAACCACTGACTGTTTCGGGCTAAATGGGATGCTATTTCCCGCAGCGTTGTTTGCATTTGGGTCCAGCGTGGCCGTGCCGGGGATAAGGCCTTCGCCCGTTGTAAAGGCAATTAAGTCGCTGTTGAAACGCTTGTATTTACCATCAGCGAGGCCGTAAGACATGCTTGCTATTAGGTTATCTGTTACAGCGAATGAGCTTTCCAGTTCCAAGCCGATTACTTCAGAGCGACCTGCATTACTTTGGGTGGTGGCAATGATGTTGCCAAGATCAATGGTCTGGAACACGGTTTGGTTTTGCCATTCAATGGCGAATACCGATAGGTTGAACAACGCTCGACCATCAAGCCACGTGGTTTTAGTGCCGGCCTCATACGTCCATGCTGTTTCTTCCTTGGTTTGTGTAAGGCCTTGGGCTCTAGCTTCCAATGTAGCGCAAGGGTCATCCTGCACCGTGGCACGGAAATAGGCGTCATTGAATTCAGCGGGCTTGTTGCCTTTAGCCGCCAATGCGTAAACCATGATGTCGTCGGTGGCCTGCCAGCTTAGTGTGATACGAGGTGTTAGCGCGTCGTTATCAGTTGCATCATTAAGCTGCTGACCGTTGTATGGGCTGGCAGGGTCCTCGCAGAAGTAGGGAGAGTCGATGGTCTTTTTATCTTTTGCGTAACGAGCTTCCAAGCTGAGAGTTAGGTCTGAAGTAATATCCACGTCGATTGTTCCGAATACAGAACGGTTACGGATAGTTTTTTGTAGCGGTTGTTCGAACTGCCCTAAGCCGCTTCCGGGCGCAAAGCCCCAGTAGCCAACATAACGACGCGAGGAGTTAGTTTGATCGGAGTTAAATGCATAGACGCCAAGCGAGCCGCGTACCGGAACATTCTGTGGTGAGCTAACGATGAGTTCTAATGATTTATCCTTAACCTCGAGTATTTGTTCCGTGGTAAAGACACCACCAATGGGGCGGGTTTCGCGTTGATCCAGATCATAAGCTGTACGGAATTCATCCTTGTTGTATGCCACACGGGCGCTTAATTCCCATTCACCAAGGCCTTGATCAATAGTGAGTAAGCTGCGCTTCTGTTCGCGATCGCTGCCGGGCCGGGTTGGTGCTGCCGTCAAGGTAGGGTCGCTTGTATTGAGTAATGTCATTCCATTACGGAAGTCGGGCAGGTTGAAGCGTGACTGACGTGCTCCGCCGTTCAGTGGTGCACCCGGAATATAAGGGCCGGCAAACGGGTTGCCATTGGCATAAGTCACCTGATTGAAATCAACTTCGCCACAATACGCGCCCTGACTGGTGTTGTACCAAACTTCATTGCTGTTATCGGCAGTGCCATTGGTGCCTTTAGTCGGCAGGTAGCAGTTGAGCTCGCCGGGTTCCAAAATTAACTGAGCGTAGTGATCATCGCGCGCTTTGGTGTAGCCAAGCTTCAAACCAATTTCAGTGGTTTCGGTGGCGTTCCAGAGCAGTTTGCCGACGAAGTCTTTCGTTTCTGTTCCGCCCAGTTTGCTGCTGTCGCCATATTGGGGTGGGTCAATGAATGCTCCTGTCGTCGCTTGATTGGCTTTTAGATCGTTATTCCACTCACCGCCATATTGATCGTAACCTGCGGCAATGAAGTAGGTGAGTGTGTCCTCAATAATCGGCCCGCTTGTCCAGCCACTGAGCTGAAGAGTGTCGTTGGTGGCCGTTAGCAGGCGCACTTCCCCTTCTTGTTCATTGGTCGGTTTTCGCGTTATGTAGTTTACGGCGCCGGCAAAGGTAGCACGACCAAATTGGGCCGACTGCGGACCCCGTAAGATTTCCACCTGTTCAACCGGCCCCAGCGTAGCACTTGAGATACTGCCCGAGACAAAAACACCGTCAATAAAGTATGAGGCATTGGCTTCGCCACCGACAGAAGGACCTGATTGACCACGGATAACCGGACGATCGAGGCGTCGTCCAAGCTGTTGATTGGTGCTGAAGTTTGGAGTGATTAGTGCCACATCGTAGTTATTTGTTGCACCGACCTTTTGCAGTTGGTCAGCGGACCAGGCGCTAATTGATAATGGCGTATCCTGCAGAGACGTAGCACGCTTCTTGGCAGTGACAGTAATTTCTTCGAGTCCTCCACCGGTCCACTGATTGCCCGTGGCTTCGAGTGGGGTCTCTTGAGTGAAGTTTTCATCATCGCTTTGAGCGTTACTTTGTAGAGGAAGCAACATGGCGCTTGCTATTGCAGCAGTGAATACTTTCGATAGAGGATGAGAAGGATGCAAAGCTAGGCTCCGGTGGCGTTTAAAATAAACAAACCAAGGGGGGGGTGCAAAAGCGCTTGGGCAAAGCCTCTGGGTGAGACCTCGCGAACGAAACTTCCCCCGAGGCTCCCCCCTCAGGCTGAGTCTAGATTAAAGCAAATACATTAATTATTGCAAGAACCATTTTTTCGCACAGCTGCAAGCGTATAGGGGTCTATCCTGAGACGTCCGGAAATAAAGGGCTAAAGGCGAGGTTAAGCTAATAATGGTAAGGTTTCTGCAGAGGGATCAAG
>JAQWPD010000076.1 GCA_029245525.1 Gammaproteobacteria bacterium
CCGGCTTATTGTTCGGGCGATAAGCCATGCGACACTGACGATTACCGTTATTGCAACCAGCAGCAGTCCGATGAATGTGGCGTTACTGCCCCACAGTGAAACCCCTTTGGGAATAACGAGAAAAGCATAGCTGGTGCCATCGGCGCTAACTATCCGAGGCGCCAGGCGCACAGGCTGGAAATTGTCATTGTCGGGGGTGCTGCCAATGACGTAGTCGCGGATAAAGTTTGCGTATTGCGCTGGTATAGCTCTCCCTAGCAGGTCCGTGCTGTTGCTGTTAAGAATGTAGACGCTGACGTTATTCGGCACGTTGGCTTCTTTGTTCATCCAGTCGATAAGTCCGGGCTCGCCGCGTTCGCGAAGCACTTCAGCAGCCTGATGAGCCAGTGTGCTCTGCCGTGTTTCGACATAGCCTTGCAGTTCCCACGTTGCAATCGCGCCAAAGCTCAATGCACCAACAACGACAAATACTGCCAGTGCACCACCAATATATAAAGCAGTGCGAACATAGAAGCGCGAATAGCTAAACTGCATTAGAAGTCACCTGCCAGCGTTTCGCTATCCAATACATAGCCATGGCCGCGCAGGCTCCGAATACATTCCTTTTCAATGCCCGCTGCGGCCAGTTTCTTGCGCAGCTTGCTCACCAGTGTGTCGATACTGCGGTCATAAGCCTCGATGGGGCGGTTCAGTGCTAATTCGGTTAGCCGCGCACGCGAAAGAACCTCATCGGGATGTCGGAGTAGATGTTCGAGCACATGCATTTCGGCAGCAGTGAGGCTAACTGCGGCATTGTTAACGGTAAGTTGGCAGCGCGCCACGCTGAGATTAATCGGCCCTAATTCAAGGTCGGTTGTTGTCGGCTCAGCATTGCGCCCGGCGCGTTTTAATATGCCTTTGATCCGCATAGCCAGCTCTAAAGGACTGAAGGGCTTGCTCAGGTAGTCATCCGCACCTTCTTTTAATCCATGGATACGGTCCGGTTCGTCACCGCGAGCGGTAAGCATGATTACTGGCGTATCTCCGGTTTCACGCAGGCGCTTTAGAACATCAAAGCCATTTATTCCGGGCAGCATGACATCGAGAATAATCAGGTCAGGTTGCAGCGCCGGTATTATGGCGACGCCATCCTCACCACTCGCAGCCGTGCTGACAGCAAAGCCATGCAATTCGAGAAACGCAGACAGCATGCCCGACAGTTCGGTATCGTCGTCGATGAGCAGCAGCTTGCCAGTTGTGTCGGTCATTGTGCGTTCCATGGTGCAGCTAGCTTAGCTGATTCTCCGGCAGATTAACCTGATGCAGCACCACCATAAGAAGCCGCGCGGGCGAAAGCCATTGGTTGTGGTGCCTCACCCGCAGCTATTCATAACTTTATGGTCTCAATCTATACAAATTTTGAGCCGGGCCGTGCAAATGTTAAAGCGTTAACCGTCTGTTGACACACAAGAAATGGCAAGTCGCATAGACTAAAACCCTGATGATTGGAAAATGCCATTATCGAACTTCAAAGGAGTGAGCACGATGAGTAACGACGGAGTTTCTGCAAATGACAAAGGCGGCCTGATGGGCCTGCTTTATCGTCCGCCATGGGTAGGCTTATTGGCGTTTCTTATTGTTTTTGTCGTGCAGGCGCTTGGCCATACCGTAATGATTGTTATGGAAGATGTCTGGCCGGGCGAAGAGTATATATACGAATCGGCATTTGCCATGGGTTTGTTCGGTGCGTGGTTGTTGTTCGTTGGCATGCGCAGCGAAAACGAAGTGAGGGCCACCTGGCTGGGCTTTTGGGCTGGCACGTTCCTGTGGACGGGCTGGGTAGAGTTCGCGTTTGTCTGGGCGGGTAATTTCCTTGCGGTTCCCGACTTGATGGATCCGAACCTTCCGGGAGAAATTGCGACTAAAGCCGAGTACTTGGTCATGATGTCGTCAGTTGGCGTGCTCGGCGCTACCTTGGTGTATTTCCTGTTGAATCCCGAGACCAAGTGCAACATGTTTATTTGGTTTCAGCGCAACATGGGCCTTAAAACAGGCAAGCCCACCAAAGGGTTTAAGCGTAACTTTGCAGCCATCACTGCACTGGAAACAATTTACGTTATTTGGTTCTTTTATTTGGTCTTGTTGTTTTTGTATAACGAGGATATTGCCGGTGAAAAGTCGCCTGCGGCGTATACATTTTTCTTCTTGAATACAATTTGGGCTGTGTATCTGTTTCAGCGTTTAATGAAGTTTTGGAAGGTAACCACCGCCATCCGCTACGGCATACCGACGGCGATTATTGCCTGGAACACCGTTGAGCTGATGGGGCGTTGGAACCTGTTTGTTTCGATTTGGGAAAAACCGCAGGATTACGCGCTGGAGATGTCACTGTTTACCGTGGCAGTTATTATCGCCGCTGTACTGGCGGTGAAGACGCCATCCGGGCAGAAAGCCAGGTTGTCGCGCGAAGAGTTAGCGCGTAAGTAAGGCAGTGCGCACCGATCGACTTGCCCTGCATGGCGTCGGATTGGTTTAATAGAGCCGCACAGAAGCAATCGCTTCTGTGCGGCTTTTTTGTTGCAGGTGGCGGAGGTGTTTGTGTCGATCGAAAGCAAGGCTTTTTTTGTTCTGGGCTGCGTGTTTCTGGCAACTGCCGGCGCGCTTGCCGCGTTTGGGTTTCATGGTTCGGTTGATGTCCTGCC
>JAQWPD010000096.1 GCA_029245525.1 Gammaproteobacteria bacterium
GCGGCGTCAATCTCTGCAGCAGGTCCGCCCATGTCGGTTTTGGCCCAGCCCGGGTGCATGCCGATGGCGAGAATGCCACGCTTCGCCAGATCAATCGACATTGACTTCATCACCTGATTAACGGCCGCCTTGCTGGAACGATAAGCGTATAAACCACCGATTGTGTTTAAGGCCATGCTGCCGAGCATGCTGGAGAGCGTGACCACTTTCTTCTGTTCGCTAAGAGCCACTCTATCGGCGAACATCTCAGCCATCCGCATCGGGCCAAACACATTGGTATTCATGACATTAGCCCAGTTGTCAAAATCGGTACTGCCGAAAGCCTGATGCTCAACCCCCCCATCGGCAAATGCCACCTGCCCGAAAAGGCCGGCGTTGTTGAGCAACACATCAATCGGCTGACTGCCAACAGCGTCGGATAATGCCGACACAGAGGCCTCGTCAGCAACGTCGAGTCTGTTCAGAGTCACCCTCTCGTTAGCCACGGCAACGGCCTGCAGTGTGGGTGATCCTGAGCGACTGGTTGCTATAACGGCCCAGCCATCAGCGGCGTACTGACGAACAAATTCCAGCCCTAGCCCGCGGCTCGCGCCGGTAATAAGAACAGTTGGCATTGCACAATCCTTGCTATTATTCATCTACGAATGGTTTTCCAGACGCGCAGCGCTGGTTTCGGACTCACAGTTTCTCTACCATAACGCCCTACGTCAATTGAATGCCGAAATGCCTCATCAAGGAAGTGCTATGACCGCTGCTGCAAACCAACCTGCTCTCTCGCAAGCCACGCTGGATTTTCTGGCCCGGGAACACAAACTGTTTATCAATGGCGCCTGGGTTCAGTCGTCAGGCCCCGACACTATCGATATCATCAATCCGTCTACGGAAGAAGTGATTACCACAATACAAGCAGGCACCCGTGCCGATGTCGATAAAGCGGTTATTGCCGCACAGGCTGCGCTGAAAGGCGAATGGGCAGCGCTGCCCTCACGTCAGCGTGGCAAGGTTCTAATGCGCTTTGCTGATCTTATCGATGAAAACCTGCAAACCCTTGCCGAGCTCGAAGTGTTGGACAACGGCCAGCCTTTTATGATTGCGCAATACACCGTGGCCGGGTTTGGTGCAGATTTCGTTCGCTATTACGCGGGCTGGTGCGACAAGATCGAAGGCGCCACAATTCCGGTTTCGCCGGCTGAAGCACCTGCGGGCGGCTCGTTGACTTACACCAAACGCGAACCCATCGGTGTCGTTGGCGCAATTATCCCGTGGAATGCACCAATTGCCATGGCTATTCTGAAAGTTGCGCCATCACTGGCTGCAGGTTGCACCATCATATTAAAACCTGCCGAACTCGCGCCACTGACCTCAATGAAACTTGCTGATATTGCAAAAGAAGCGGGTATCCCGGACGGCGTGTTTAATATTGTAAACGGCACCGGTCCTGAAGTGGGGGCTGCACTGTCTGAACATATGAACATTCAGAAAGTATCGTTCACAGGCTCAACTGGCGTTGGCCAAACCATCGCAAAAGCTGCGGCCGGCAGCAACTTAAAAAAAGTAACCCTTGAGTTGGGCGGCAAGAGTCCGGTTGTCGTGTTCCCTGACGCGAACATGGAAAAAGTCATTCCCAGTATTTGTCGCGCGACGTTCTTTCTTCAGGGTCAGAATTGCATGGCCGGCACTCGCCTCTTGGTTCACAAAGATGTCGCTGATGCCGTTATTGAGGGCGTTGTAGCAGCACTCGCGTTCTGGAAAGTCGGCGATGGCTTCCAGCCTGACACCCTCATAGGCCCGCTCATCTCAGCAACTCAACGTGACCGTGTGATGTCGTTCATAGAAGCTGGCAAAGCCGAAGGCGCCCGCCTGGTTGTCGGCGGCAATGCCGTGGGTGACAAAGGCTACTTCGTTGAACCCACTGTGTTTGCCGACTGCAAGCCTGACATGACAATCGTTCAGGAAGAAATCTTTGGCCCTGTATTGTCAGTACTGACCTTTGACACTTATGACCTCGATGAAATTGCCCAGCTTGCTAACGATAATGTCTATGGCTTATCGGGCAGCGTATGGACGCAGGACATTTCCCGCGCTCACAAGCTGGTGTCGATGATTGATTCGGGCCAGGTCAGCATTAACTGTCATGCGGCAGTGGATCCGGCGATCCCGTTCGGCGGCAACAAGATGTCGGGCTGGGGTCGCGAGTTTGGTAAAGAAGGCCTAGAACCCTTCCTGAAGACGAAGGCAACAACAGTCGTGTTCTAGCAGCACCTGCGCTTTTTTATTGGCTTCACCAAGGGACAGTGCCACCGAAGCGATCGATAAAACGACCGCTGTCGGCAATCGTTAGCTTTTCATAAGTGCGTTGCTGGGCATGTGCACTGTCGGCCGGCTCCACGTCGGCAAAATCACCACCAAGTTCGGTCTTACACCAGCCCGGCGACATCGAAATTACGATCATATTTTGCCACTCTGCCGCCATGCCCTTGGTCAACATATTTAAGCCGGCTTTACTGGAACGATAAGCGTGCGACATCCCCTGTCTGTTCTCGGCAATGGATGCGAGTCCGCTGGCCATGTTTACAATGAGGGGCCGCTCGCTGCGCATGAGGCTGAGCTTGAACGCGACAGCAATATGAAATGGCGCAATCAGGTTAACCTCAAGCATCTGCCGCCACAGCCCATAGTCCATGAAAGAGAGGCTCTGATAGGCCATACCTTCCGGCGCACCTTTGGGCCCGAAGGTGCCGGCATTATTAATCAGGGTATCGATAGGACGCCCGGCAAGCTGGCTGGCGAGCTGCGTTACGCTCTGATGGTTGGTGACATCCAGTGGGTGCACTTCAACAGCGCCGTGGTAATTGGCACAAACTGCCTGCAAGGCATCGGCGCGTTCGGGCTGACGGGCTGTGGTGATCACAGCCCACCCCTTGGCAGCGTACTGCCGGACGAGTTCAAGCCCGATGCCGCGGTTACCGCCGGTAATAAGTACTGTCGACATACGCCGCTCTCACCGCTTAGTCGCGGAGCAATTCACCGCGTAAGTCACCGTGAATCATGGCCTGGTATTTGTCGTTTTGCAGCAGTGAATGGGGATAGCCGAGCTTCAATGGGTTTAATGCGTCCAGGCGATCAATCTGCTCACTGCTTAACC
>JAQWPD010000100.1 GCA_029245525.1 Gammaproteobacteria bacterium
TGGAGCGACAAATGAGTTTGCATCACAAATCCCAGAAAACCCTCGACGCCCTTTTTGCGCATCCTATCTCAATGAATATTGAGTACAGCAAGGTTGTGCATATGTTCGAAGAGCTTGGTGCTGAGGTCGAAGAAACTAAGAAGAACCATCTTAAAGTTAAGCTTAATGGCCATGAAATGACCTTTGCTCATCCTCATCACAAAAACGTTGATGACAAGAATCAGGTTGTGGCGATTCGTGATTTTCTTAAAGATTGCGGCATTAGCCCGGAGTAATACTTTCAAAGCTGCTTAGACAAACAGGTACACTTCAAGGCCCGCATCACACGGGCCTTTTTTGTGTTTCATTCCTTTGTGGCAGTGCCAGGAATGCTTGGAGATAGTGATGGATAGTGCGACATGCCTGATAACGGGTGCCACAGACGGCATTGGTAAAGCCCTTGCTACAAGGCTTGCCGCGGTAGGCCATGACGTGATCTTACACGGTCGCAACCTCGATAAACTTGCTGCTGTTGCAGCGGAAGTGGATGCTATTTCGAGTGTCTCGGTAAGCACAGTATGTGCCGAATTTTCTGACCTTGAGCAGGTGGCGTCGCTGGCCACCGCTATTAAGGCTGATTATCCCGACCTGAATCTGCTTGTGAACAATGCGGGTCATCTGACCGACCATCGTCAGGAAAGTGCTGATGCTTATGAGCTGACTTTTGCAGTTAATTATCTGGCCCCGTTTCTGCTGACGAATCTGCTGCTGCCGGTGTTGAAAAAAAACAAACCTGCGCGGATCGTGAATGTTGCCTCATCCGCTCTTGGGGGAGGGCATGTTGATTTTGACGACCTGCAAATGACGCAGAACTTCGATGGCTGGCAGGCCTATGCGAACTCAAAGTTAGCGAATGTGCTGTTTAGTAATCTTCTTGCTGAGCAATTAAATGGCAGTGGTGTCGTTTCAAATAGCTGTTGTCCTGGGCTGATCGATACAAACTTTTTTCATACCAATAAAGTTTTTTCTGATGGTGCCTATGAGCGTATGCGATCTGGTATGCGTCCACCTGAGCAGGGTGCCGATATTCCATTTTTTATGGCGACGTCTGATGAGTCTGCTGCAACTAATGGGTGTTTTTACCTGCGTCGACGGGATTTGGGCTTAGGCGATGAGATTCGCTCTGTCTCGCTTAACTGGGATCGCGAAACAGCTAAGAGGTTGCGGTCTGAAACGATGGTTATGCTTGAGCCTTGGCTCTGAGAGATATTTTAAATCGCCACAAAAAAGCCGGCGCATTTCTGCGACCGGCTATTTTTTCCAACCACGAAACGAGATTCGTGAAGAAACCTTTTTTTACTTGGCGTCTTTACGTGCCTTTGCTTCAGCGATAACTTCTTCAGCCACGTTACGCGGTGCAGGCGCGTAATGTGAGAACTCCATAGAAAACTGACCACGACCCGAGGTGATTGTGCGTAAGTCACCGATATAACCAAACATATCACTTAATGGGCAGTCGGACTTGATGCGAACACCCGTTGGGTTTTTGTCCTGAGACTTGATCATGCCGCGGCGACGGTTTAGGTCACCAATAACATCACCTACGTTGTCTTCAGGAGTGAATACGTCCACTTTCATGATTGGCTCAAGCAGTTGTGGGGTCGCTTTAGGGACCGACTGCCGATAGGCATTACGGGTTGCCGCTTCAAATGCCATAGTTGACGAGTCAACTGCATGGTAAGCACCATCGAGTAATGTGAACTTAACGTTTACTAGCGGGTAGCCAGCTAAAGTACCCTCATCCATCATCTTCTCAAAGGCTTTACCAATGGCACTCCAGTATTCACGCGGCACATTACCGCCTGTGACCTTTGACTCAAACTCGTAGTTCTCGCCTTCAGCTGCTGGAAGCGGCTCGATTTTGTAATCAATTTTGCCGAACTGACCAGAGCCACCGGTTTGCTTCTTGTGGGTATAGCTATCATCAACGGGTAAGGTAATTGTTTCGCGATAGGCAACCTGTGGCTTACCCACTTCAACTTCAATGCCATGAGTGCGCTTCAGGATGTCGACTTTAATATCGAGATGAAGTTCACCCATGCCCTTCATAATGCTCTCTCCGGTTTCCTGATCAGTTTCGACCTGGAATGACGGATCTTCAGCAATCATCTTGCCCAATGCGATACCCATTTTTTCGGTGCCGGCTTTGTCTTTTGCAGCAATGGCTATCGAGATAACGGGATCCGGGAAGACCATAGGTTCAAGGGTTGCCGGATTTTTTTCATCGGCGAGTGTGTGCCCGGTCTGGGTATTTTTCAGGCCAACCAATGCAACAATGTCCCCCGCCTGTGCAGAGTTGAGCTCTTCACGTGAATCGGCGTGCATTTCTACAATACGGCCAATACGTTCTGATTTGCCTGTGAAAGTGTTCAGTAGGTTATCGCCTTTCTTCAGTGTGCCGGAGTAGATGCGGGTAAATGTCAGAGCGCCGTAACGGTCATCCATAATTTTGAATGCCAATGCGCGTAATGGCTTGTTCGGGTCAACAACGGCAAACTCACCCGTTTCATTGCCTTCGATGTCAACTTCTGGCTGAGGGTCAACTTCGGTTGGGTTTGGCAGGTAGTCGACCACAGCATTCAGCACGTTTTGTACGCCCTTGTTTTTGAATGCAGAACCACAGAAGGTGGGGAAGAAGTCCAGAGCAATAGTGCCCTTGCGGATGCATTTCTTCAGGTCTTCGATAGAAGGTTCGTTTCCATCCAGATAAGCGCCTAGCAGGTCATCGTCCTGCTCAAGCGCAGTTTCAATAAGGGCTTCGCGGTACTCTTTGGCTTTAGCAACCATGTCTTCCGGAACATCCTGAATTTCATAGTTTTCAGGCAGACCTGAGTCATCCCACACCCATGCCTTCATTGTGAGGAGGTCGACAACACCAACAAAGTCATCTTCGATACCAATAGGCAGAACCATAACCAGTGGGTTAGCTGCCAGAACATTCTTGACCTGATCAACCACACGATAGAAATCACCACCCATACGATCGAGCTTATTGACGAAAATGATGCGTGCAACTTCAGATTCGTTAGCATAGCGCCAGTTGGTTTCCGACTGAGGTTCAACACCGCCAGAGGCACAAAATACGCCAACGCCGCCATCAAGCACTTTGAGTGACCGGTACACTTCAATAGTGAAGTCAACGTGCCCGGGAGTATCGATGATATTCATACGATACCCGTTCCAATAGCAGCTTGTTGCCGCTGACTGAATAGTAATGCCGCGTTCCTGTTCCTGATCCATGAAGTCGGTGGTCGCAGCCCCGTCATGCACTTCGCCAGTTTTATGAATTTTACCGGTGAGCTTCAGGATTCGCTCAGTGGTGGTGGTTTT
>JAQWPD010000120.1 GCA_029245525.1 Gammaproteobacteria bacterium
CCCTGTAATGACGGCGGTATTATTTGACCGCACAGGGTCATTTCTGGTGTCATTCTCGGTAATCACTGGCCTGTTGTTGTTGGCGACGTTGGCAGCAAGTCTGTTGCGTATGGATCAGGCCGCGTACCTGCAGGAAGACAAACCGTAAATTTGATTTGACTCATAACCATTATTTAAAGGTTCCTACATCACACTATGAGCAGCAGAAGCAACAATTTTGGCCCGAGCAACAGCTTGCATGACGTCCGTTATGAAATACGTGGACCGCTGGCGCATCGGGCCCATGAGCTCGAGTTTCAGGGCTACGAGGTCATTTCGTTGAATATTGGTAATCCGGGTCGCTTCGGCTTTCGGGCGCCGGAATCGCTGCGCCTGGCCATCATCGAAAATCTCGGCGGCAGCGACGCATACTGCCACCAAAAGGGCATATTTCCGGCACGTGAAGCGGTGGTGATGCAGCAGCAGAGCCGCGGCATCATGAACGTAAGTGCCGATGATGTGTTCATCGGTAATGGTGTTAGCGAGCTGATTGACCTTACGCTGCGGGCGTTGCTTGATCCGGGCGATGAGGTTTTAATTCCCTCGCCCGATTACCCGCTTTGGACCGCTGCCGTAACGCTGAACCGGGGCAAGGCCGTGCATTACCCTTGTCCTCCAGAGCTGGGTTTTCAGCCTGATCTGGAGGCGCTGGAGGCATTGATTACGCCCAGTACCCGTGCGTTGGTCATTATTAATCCGAATAATCCTACCGGCGCGGTGTACTCGAAAGCCACGCTTCAGCAGATGATTGCGCTGGCGGAGAAGCACAGGTTAATTATCTTCAGTGATGAGATTTACGAAGGTATGACCTATGGCGATGCCGAATTCTTTCCGGTCGCACCAATGGTGTCTAAGACTCTGGTGGGCACTTTCAGTGGCCTGTCCAAGATCTATCGCGCCTGTGGTTATCGGGTTGGCTGGGTCAGCTTTGCCGGTGATAAGGCCGGCGCGGGTGGTTATCTCGAAGGTCTCGATACGCTGGCATCACTGCGTTTGTGCAGCAATGTGCCGGGCCAATGGGCGGTACAGACCGCGCTTGGCGGTTATCAGAGTATTAATGAGTTGCTCGAGCCCGGTGGTCGTTTGCACGAATCCCGTCAGGCCGTGATTAACGGCTGTGCTGCTAGCCGCTACCTTAGCGTTGTCGCTCCAGCAGGGTCGATATATGCCTTCATCGGTATTGATGAGCAGCTTATTCCGGGCGCCGATGATCATCGGTTTGCTTTGCAGTTGCTCGAAGATGAGCACGTGCTGATTGCGCCCGGTACCAGCTTCAACGTGCCGTATAAAAACTATTTCCGCATTACGTTGTTGCCCGATGCCGAGACCATTGACGAGGTGTTCAAGCGGCTCGATCGCGCGCTTACCAAGTACGCAGAAAGCCCAAATGCTGCGTAATGTGTCTTATGATAAATATACAATAACTATATGTTTTAATAGATGAATACAGATCTGTATTCTGCGCTTAAGGCGGGCAGCCTCATTGTGACGGGCAACAACCGTCTGGCCCGCCATCTCATGCTTGAATACGGTCGTGAGCAGCAACGCCGCGGTGCTTCTGCCTGGCTTGATCCGGACATTCTGCCTTGGTCAGTCTGGGTAAAGCGGGCCTGGTATCAGGCCCGTCTGCACCCATCAGCCACATGCCCGCCGCGCCAGCTTTTGAGCGACACTCAGGCATCAATGCTCTGGCAGCAGGTGATAGAAGACTTTGGCGAGCAGCATCCAACCGATAACCCGATGGCACTTGCCGGCCTTGCCTCGCGTTCATGGACTCTGTGCCATCAATGGTTGCTCTCTACCGCTGAATTGCGTCAGGAAGCCTACTCTCCGGATCAGCGAGCTTTTGCAAGGTGGTCCGATGCGTTTAAAGAGCGCTGCAAGCAACGGAACTGGTTAACTGCCGATGAGCTGCCCGCTGCGGTTACCCAAGCATTTGAAGCGGGGCTTTGTGATCTGCAGCACGCTGTGTGCCTGGTGGGGTTTGATGAATTGAACCCGGCGCAGCATCAGCTTGTCAGTGCTGTGCAGGCGACCGGCGCTGAAGTGCGGATTATCCAGCCTAAAGACGCGCCTGAGCGTTGTTTGCACGCGGTATTTAACGACCCGGAGGCCGAGCTTCAGGCGGCTGCCGAGTGGGCGCGTGACAAGCTTGAGCAGTACCCCGGTGACTCAGTGGCGGTGCTGGTGCCGGATCTCCAGCAACGGGCAGCCGAGGTTCGTCGTTTGTTTATGGACAGCCTAATGCCCGATTGGCGGGCGACGTCAGGCGCATTTCTGCCACCGCTTAATTTGTCCATCGGCCAGCCTTTGGCAGACAAGGGCATGATCAGTACGGCACTCAGATTGTTGGCTTTGCCCTGGCGGGCGTTGCCGTTTGGCGAAATCAGTCTGTTGCTGCGCAGCCCTTATCTGGGCCATTTTGTCGCCGAGCGTAACGAGCGCGCTGTGGCTGAAATCGCGCTGCGCTCGCGCTCGGTGGTTGAGTTATGGGCCGGTGCTATTGCATTTCATATTCGCGAGCAGGCGCCGTTGCTTGCTCAGTTGTTTTTGGGTGTTCCGCGGTGGACTCAGTCGGCATTGCCGTCAAGCTGGGCCGCAGACTTCAGTGGCTTGCTGAAACACTGCGGGTGGCCGGGTGATCAGTTGCCAGAGAGTTCCGAATATCGCGCGTTCACGAAATGGCAATCGTTGCTGGAAGAGTTGAGCAGTCTTGATGCCGTATTGGGCAAGGTGTCGGCCGCAAAGGCAGTGAGTGTGCTGCGCTCGCTTGCAGCGAATACATTGTTTCAGACTGAGGGCAATCCCGATGCTGTGCAGATTATGGGCTTACTGGAGGCGAGTGGGCAGGAGTTTGATCATCTGTGGTTAAGTGGGCTTACCACCAGCGCCTGGCCGCAGTCCTCCCAGCCGGACTCGCTGATTCCGTTCACCTTACAGCGCAAGCGGAACATGCCGAACAGCACGCCCGCTATAACCCATCGCTTTGCCGCGAAGCTGATGCGCGCCACGCTTGCCAGTTGCCGTGCGCCGGTGGTGAGTTGGCCGCGCTTTCGTGACGATGAAGAGCTGCAGCCGGCGCCTCTGCCGGTGGCCGATGTGATTCCCTGGCAACCCGATTCGGTGCCTGCGGACAGTTATCAAACAACGATCTTTGTAAGCCGGGCTTTGGATACGGTGTCGGGCGACGACGATATTCCCCCACCCATACCCGAAGGTCAGAAAGTCTTCGGGGGGTCTGGTCTATTGGCGCAGCAGGCAGCCTGTCCGGCAAGGGCGTTTGTGGAACGCCGCCTGGGTGCCAAGGAGCTGCGAAAGGCGGTGTCCGGGCTCGATCCGATGGCTCGTGGCGAGTTGATGCACGAAGTGTTGGAGCGCTGGTACACGGCGTACCCTGACAGCAGCAGCCTTGTAACCATGTCGGCAGACCTTCGCGCCAGCCGGCTTGAGGCGCTGATTGCCGAGATGTTTGCTCCGCGGATCAGTCGCGAGCAGGGCGTCCTCGCCATTGTTACCCAGCAGGAAGCGCTAAGGCTCCAGGTGGTGGTAGAGCAATTTTTCGACCTGGAAGTCACGCGCGCTGCATTTACCGTGGCGGGAACCGAGGAGCCGCGCGGTGTCTCGATTGGTGGGCTCGACCTGCAACTGCGTCTAGACCGCTTAGATCGACTCGCTAGCGGGGAGATGTTAGTGATCGACTACAAATCCAGCAAAATTTCAGCCTCTCGCTGGGCCCCACCGCGGCCACTCGAGCCCCAATTGCCGCTGTACGCCGTGACCCAGGGAGCTGATGGCATTGCTATTGCTCAGGTGGCGAGTAAAGGCGTGCGTATTGACGGTTGGTCAGATGCCGAAACCGGCATAGCAGGAATAAAGCCTGTCGAAAAACTAAAGTTTGATGTTGATAATTGGCCCGACTTGGTTGAAGCATGGCGGCACAGTTTTGAGGTTCTCGCTCAGGAGTTTCTGGCCGGTGATTTTCGCGTAAATCTTGATGACCTTCAGGCTGCTCGTGGTGAGTTTGGGTTGGTGATCCGTACCTCCGAGTTGGCCGGGTTATTGGCTGATGAAGCCGATGAGGCATGCGTTGATGATTGAGCATCCGTCACTTCCTGTCGATCACGCTCAGCGCCAACGGGCCCTGGACCCACAACATTCGTTTATTGTTCAGGCGCCTGCCGGTTCGGGTAAAACGCATTTATTGATTCAGCGCTTTTTGAAGCTGCTGACCTGCGTTGATGAGCCGGAGCAGATTGTCGCCATTACCTTTACCGTGAAAGCAGCTGGTGAGATGCGTGAGCGCGTGTTGGCGGCGCTTGACCGTGCCCGTCGCAATGTTCAGCCCGAAGCCCCCCACGAGGTGTCGATGGCAGAGCTGGCAGCTGCAGCTGTTGCTAGAGATCACGAACTTGGTTGGGACCTCGAGCATTTCCCGGCCCGGTTGCGTGTGATGACTATTGATTCTCTCAATAATCAGTTGAGCTCTGCTGCGCCGCTGATTTCCGGTGGCCTGTCGTTAAATGTTATAGCCACTGATCGCGCTGCTTTGTACAAGGCGGCAGCCAATCGATTGCTGAACTGGATGACTGAAGGTGATGACATTGCTGCCGCGGTAAAAGCAATACTGGTGCATCTTGATAATAATGTGGATCGTTTTGAAACCCTCATTGCCCAGATGCTGGCGCAACGTGAGCAATGGTTGCCTGTGCTTGGCAGTGGTGCGCTCGGTGGTGCAGGCGGTCCTTTGGAGCAGCGCGATGAGCTTGAAGCGTGCCTCGCCGAAATTGTCACTGCGAAGCTTCGGGCGTTGGATCAGCTCTTGCCGGGTGAGGCCAAGGAGCGCCTGATTCAGTTGCTGCCATTTGCCGCAAATAATCTGCTGAGTGATGGCCGAAAGTCTGAAGTTTCCGCCTGGGTTGACGGGCATCCGCTGCTGTTGCCCGAGGCTGATGAGTTAGTCTATTGGCAGCAGTTGATCGCTGCGCTGCTGACCCAGCAGAATACCTGGCGTAAAACCTATACGGTTGCCATGGGGTTTCCGTTGAAGTCGCCTGAGAAAGATCGGATGCTTGAGGCCTTAGGCGCTGTGGTTGAGAGTGACTCCGATGAACGTTTGCATAAGGTCATGCAGGAGGTCCGCGGATTGCCTTCAGCCCGCATTGCCGATGCGCAATGGGAACTGCTCGGGCATTTACTGGTGGCGTTGCCGCTGGCGGTGGTTGAATTACGTGAGGTGTTCCGCGAACGCGGTGAAGCTGACTACTCAGAGGTGGCAATCGAGGCGCGTGCCGCACTCGGGCGGACGGATGAGCCCAGTGATCTGGCGTTGGCGATGGACTGTAAGTTGCAGCATATCCTGCTGGATGAGTTTCAGGACACATCGGTTTCTCAGTTCGAACTGCTCAAGCAACTGATTCGCGGGTGGGTGCCGGGAGATGGCCGCAGTTTATTTTTGGTCGGTGATCCGATGCAATCGATTTACCGTTTTCGTCAGGCTGAGGTGGCAAACTTTCTTGAAGTTGCAGCTCAGGGTATTCATACCGGAGGCGGGTACCGGTTCACGCCTGAGCCGCTGCACTTGTGCGCCAATTTTCGTTCTGACCCGCGGGTGGTCGATTGGGTTAACACGGCATTCAAGGACGTTATGCCTGAGCAGGATGATGTGCTCACCGGCGCGGTGAAGTTCTCAGCCAGTCAGGCTGTGCGTGAGCCCTCAAGTGCAGCCGGTGTGGAGTGGCAGGTGATGGCCGATAATACCGCTGCCACCGAGGCCACCGAGATCGTCGCGTTAATTGAAAGCTTGCAACAAGACGCCGACACCGCGGATGGCAGTATCGGCATTCTGGTGCGGAGTCGTCGCCATGCAGCCGGTGTGGCTAATCTGCTCCGGAGTCGCGGTATTGCATTCGCAGGCAAAGACCTTGAGCACATGGCCGA
>JAQWPD010000121.1 GCA_029245525.1 Gammaproteobacteria bacterium
AAGCTTGCAACAAGACGCCGACACCGCGGATGGCAGTATCGGCATTCTGGTGCGGAGTCGTCGCCATGCAGCCGGTGTGGCTAATCTGCTCCGGAGTCGCGGTATTGCATTCGCAGGCAAAGACCTTGAGCACATGGCCGATATTCCCTTAGTGCAGGATCTTCTGGCGCTGACCCGGGCGTTGTTGCATCCCGCCGATCGGTTGGCATGGACAGCTTTGCTGCGTGCTCCTTGGTGCGGATTGCTGCTTGACGATTTACACACATTGCTCGCAGCCGACCGGAAGGCACCGGTGTGGCAATTGCTCACCTGCGGCGATTTGTCTGAAACACTCAGCGCCGATGGCAGGGCCCGAATCGAGTCTATGGTGAAGGCAATCGGCGCCGGTTTTGAGCGGCGCGGTCGCTTGCCATTGTGCGACTGGGTTGAAGGTGTGTGGTTAAGTATTGGCGGTCCTGCCGCGGCGCGTGAGCAAAACGAACTGCTTGCCGCTCAGGCTTTTTTTCGTTTCATTGAGTCGGAGACGGATTCGGATGATATTGCCGATACTGCGGAGCTATTAGCCAAGCTCGAGAGTCAGCCGGTGACCTTTTCCAGCGCCGATGCGAAGGTTCAGATCATGACCATTCATAAGGCCAAAGGTCTGGAATTCGATACGGTTATTTTGCCGAGTCTCGGCAGAAGCACTTCAGCTAATGATAAAAAGGTGTTGCTGTGGAAGCAGGTAACGAGGCCTGCTGGTGGCTTCGGATTATTATTGGCTCCGGTCGAGCGATTTGGCACTGAGGCCGACCCGTTGTTTGAGTTTATTCGCGGCATCGATGCGGCTCAGGAATTATCCGAGCGTTCCCGCTTAATTTATGTTGCTGTAACTCGTGCGCGAAAAAGACTCTACCCGTTTGTTTACCTTAAGGCGGACAAAGACGGGCAAATGGCCGGTCCTGCTAGCAACTCACTGGGGCGTTGTATGCTCGCCGTTATGGCTCGCGAATTGCCAATACCGAAGGCCATGCCGGAGCTGTCATCACCCAACGGCCCTATGTGGCGTCAACCGGATCTGCGGCGCTATGTTGCTGGCTGGAAGGCTCCTGAGCCGGCACAGCCAGTAGCGTCGGCACTAAAACACAGTATTTATCTGCAGACTGAGCCGGTTATCTTTGACTGGGCCAGTCCGCTGGCCCGCATTGTTGGCACCGTAGTTCATGCCTGTCTCGAGCAAATGGCGGAATTGGGTGTGGACAAGCTTGCTTATTCCGAGAGTGTCTGCAGTGCATTGCTCGCAGAACAAGGCGTGACCGAGTCGGAGCTGGCACAAGGCGTTGCGCGGGTTATTACGGCATTAGATAACGCGGTTGCGGATGAAAAGGGTCGCTGGATATTGTCGCCGCAAACGCTGGCAAAAAGTGAGTTGGCTATTACTCTTGCTGTTAACGACCGGATGGAACGAAAAGTGATTGATAGGACCTTTGTGTCCGAAACGGGTGAACGCTGGATTATCGATTATAAAACCAGTGTTCATCGCGGCAGCGATACGGAGCAGTTTGTTGATAACGAAGTGTTGCGCTATCGTGAACAGCTAGAAAGTTACAAAGAGGCAATACAAGCGGCATACCCCACAGAATCTGCAGTGGTGCGTTTGGGGCTTTACTTCCCCGGACTCGGCGTATTTCGTGAGGTGGCCTAGAAGCTGCCGTCCAGGTTGAAATTGTGTTCACCGCGGTTGTCGGCGGGGGCAATAAACTCCAATGCCTGTTTTAGGTTTTTCGCCGCGTTCGCCTGCGGTCTGATTGTTGTTTCAAGCAAATACTGATTGGGCGCTGTTAAGGTTATCTGGCCATTGAGCTCAAGCGGACCGCCATTGTCGCTAATATCGCCAATCATTGGGTTTTCGTCGTTGACGACGGTGTTGGCAAAGGCTACCGCATAGTCGCCCAGAACAATCGGACTGCTTCCCGGCTGAACAGCGGCTAAACCACGAAGGTTCAGCGAGCCAATGGCTTGTGTCGGCCAGTTATTATCAATCGCAAGCGATTCAATGTTGAGGCTCAGTTGGCCTGAAGCAGGCAGGCCGAGGGCGGCACTGAGTTCACTGAGGGATGCAAACAGACTGGCGTTTTTTACCTGCAGTGAGCCGGTAATACTGGCGCTTAAGTCGCCTTCAAATTCGCCTCCGGGCCAGCCGGTTGTTAATCGCAGCTCCAGCGCCCCCGCGAGCAGCGCGAGCGGTTTAATGGTCCAGCGAGTGGCATTTAGTGAGAACCCATTAACGCTAACTTGCCGGGCACTGCCGTTCCAGAGGCTCCCGCTAACACCAGAGGCGCTGATGCTTGTGCCGGGCAGAGCGCTAAAAACCAGAGTTGCAGGTGCCAATATCATAATAAAAATTAACAGGGCGACAGCGCCCGAGATGATCAGGCGAGTCCGTTGCGACAGTTGGGCTATTTTCTTAAGCATGCGTAAAAGGCGTCCGGAGTTGGCTGGGTAAGCGGCTTAACCGCCGGAGCGTTCGAGCACCACCGAGCAGTTGATTCGCCCCGGCGATCCGGCAAGATCAATGCTCGCTGAAGTGGCAGCAAGACCGTAACCGACTTTGACTTCGTTGAGCCAGGTCACCAGATCATCAAACGGCGCATTCTCAAACCGCAAGCGTACGATGTTGTTGCCATCAGGTTGATTGCGTTTGAGGTAGGGGCTGAGTCCGCGCAGGCGCGTGGTTCGGTCGATAACCACTACAATCGATTGATCAAGCCCCTGAATGCTGCGTGTTACTGGCTGGTTAGCACGATTTGCCGCGCGCTGTTGCAACTCGGCAAATAAGGTTGATTTGCCGTTGACCCTTTGCGCTAACTGTTCTTGCGAGCTGTACAGCGGGTTGAGCAATAACAACCAAGCAAGCGCCACAACAACCAGCACCGATGCTGCGGCAACCATTAATCGCTCCCGCGGCGTCATGCTACGAACCCATGTATTGAGCTGGGCTTTCAGTTCGTTTGCGTTCATCTGCCTTGTGCCTTTACTTGAACTCGCCCTTTAATGACATTGTCAGTTGGATTGGCCGATTGGATAGTGGCGCTAAAGCGTCCGCTATCGTTAATAGCCTGCCTGAACGCATCAATATTTTTAACAGCGGGGGCTTCCAAGCGCAGATCGATAATACCGCTGCGGAAGTTCAATGCATCAACTTTAATGCCAGAGCTTTTATCCAGAGCTTCCGCCAGCACCACCAATGCATCGATGAAGTCGGGCCCACCGACAGAAATGCTGCCGCTGCCTTGCAAGCGACTTTGCAGTTGACCCCAGGGATCAGCTGCACCGGCCGCAGAGGGGAATGTGTCGCTTAAAATACGCTCCGCCGCTGTGTCCAGTTGCGCTTCTTTTTGTTTCAGCTGGAACAGCGCTGCCGCATCGCTAACGACACTCATGATGCCCGCCGCTAACAGCAGAATTGCGGCATTTCGCCAGAACGGCCACCATGAAAAAAGATCGGTTTTGACAGAGAACTGACCCTGCAAAAGATTGATGCCGGGCTTATTGATGATGGCTCCGGCAAGCTTGCCAATGCCCCTGTTACTGACAAGCTTGATGTCCAGTGATTGAGCCCGGTTGCGCAGCGACTCCCATAATTCCTGATGCGCATTATTGGCCTCCGCCGAACAATAGATTAGTACATTATTATTGGCTGCGGAGGTGTCGCTTGGGGTTGGAAATTTCAGTGACATAATGGTTTCGAGTTCCGCGATGTCGCTTACGCTGCTGGTGCCATCCGGTTGGCGAATTATTATTTCTGAATTGTTGATCCAGACCACCGTGGTTGCGGGCACGGGTAATATCGCATCACTTTCTGCATAGACCAATGTTGGGAATAGTCGGGCTGTCTCCAGTTGCTGAAGGTAATTCCGCAGTCGTTTTTCTTCGACAACGGCCACCGGTAACAAGCCTTGAGTATTGCGCTCGCCGATGGCGAAATGCAGGATGTCGACATCCTGGGCCAGCTGGTCTTCGAGTGCAAAGGGCAGAGCCTGCAATATTTTCGTATAGCCTTTAAGCGGTAAATTTGACTGCAGACGCAAAACCACTGCCGATGGCAGCAGCACAGCGAGCTGTTTGTCAGCAGCCACTGCTGCCGCTTGTTCGAGCGGCCCTTGCTGCGGCTGTGATGTGCCTGCACCCATGGCATCGACCGATATCCATGCGGCGTCACCAGACCCATCGGCCGGCAGTTGAATGACAAGTGTTTCAGCCATTAGTGACTGCCATAGCGTTGCATGGGAATAGCATTAAACCAGTTGAGAAGCACTTTGCTCAAAATAACCCCGTTGAGAATTCATGGTCCGGAATGTCGATGCTAGTAAACGCCAAAATAGCGGATTCGGGCAACAATTGTACCCGCCTTGCCATCTCTATCCAGAAGACTGTACATAGAGTAGCGGAAACTGCCAATCGAAATCACGGCTGTGACACCAAAACACTCTGAATTCAGACTGAGGTATTCACCATCGAGTAAGTCCTGACTTACTGCACCATCGAATGCACTCAGATCCCGATAGCCATCGATCTCTTCGCGTTCGGCGATCCATTGATCGGTATTCGCTTCAGTAATGTTTGCATCCAGTGCGAGCAACACCTTATCGGACGCTGTGTTGATGTTGACTGGCGTAAACTCTCCACCGCCACACCAGCCGGGCGGCAGTGCGGCGATATAAGGCTCCAGCGCGCGGTAGGTGTCGTTGTCGAAGCCTTCAATAGCCAGCAATTCGCTGGTTGAAGTGATGTACCGGTTTGCTGCCCGGTGCGCTGGCGTCCTTGCTGTATAGGTATCATCCTCAGCGCCGGCGGCGCAGCAGACATCCTGATCGAGATCGATCCAGTCGAGCACGGCTTCGGCCAGTTGCACGTCTAAGCCGAGCACTTCGAGTAAGCGGGTAAGCTGATCATACGCAATTTGGTCAACTTGCCCATTGCGATAAATATTGTTGATATTCAGGCGGCCTTGCATATCTTCAATAGCACCGATAAGGCTGCCTTCATCCAATTCCAGTGGCGGCAAATCTTGAGCCCAGATCTCGAGCAGATGGTCAATATCATCGGGTGACTCACGGTCTTCGAGCATAATATCCATGGCCCAGCTTTCAGCGCCAAGCGCGTACATGCGACCTTGTTCCATTGCCAGCATGCTCTCGGTGCGGCGCATCTGCAGGTATTGATTCCACACCATGTCGGCGGCCAGCAGTGTTGCCAGTGCCACCACTAGAATGGCGGTGATCAGTGCGACGCCCCGTTGGCGTTTTGGCAGTCGGGCATTTTTCATCCGGCCACCTCAATGAGGCGTTCGATTTCGCCGCTATTTTTTAAAGTAAGCCGCAGGCGAACCGCTCGCGGCCATTCTTCGGCAGCACTGCCAGGCTGAATAGGCGGCCATTGATTTTGCCATTGGTCCGAATAATCGAGATACTCAAATTTGATGTCCTCTACATTGTTCAATAGCTCAGTTTTGATCGGTTCGAGACTGAGCGTGTGATCCAGCACAGGCCAGTATTCACGAACAAGGGCAGTGCCCTCAAGCCGGTACTGCACACGCTGAATATTGCTGCGCGGAATGCCCGCCGGGTTCCGCCAGCCTTCGCGACTGAAGCGAATCAGGTAATCACCTTGGTTATCGGCGAGCAACGCGGCCTCATCGCCGCGCCCCAGTTCATCGCGTACGCCTCGCGGGTGCATTTGATACAGGTCAGTGGTCAAAAAACGGACCGCTCGCTGCAGTTCGTTGAGCTCATTTAGGCTCTGATTTGCCCGTGTGCTTTGGTCAATGATTGCGTTGAGTCCCGCAGTGGCAGCCAGACCGATGATCGCAAAGATGGCCATTGCGACCAGTAACTCCAGCAGAGTAAACCCTTGCTGCTGATTCACTCTACAGTGCTCTCTTGTGAATCATCTGCGTCGTCGGGTGCCCCGGTGCCTGGCATTAGCGGACCTCGGTCACGCTGAATAACTTGACCGCGGAAACCTGCCGCCGTCGCAATAATAGAATCTGGATTGTCAGCGGGGTACACCGCCACATCAATGCGGCGCAGGTTCTCGACCGGTGTTTTGGAGACCCTAATGGTATAGCCCCAGTTGATGCCTCCCATCTGGATATTGTCTTTAGTTTCGCGTGGTGCCGGAAACTCATTTTTAAGCCTGATTTCGGTAATACTGTTCATCGCCACCCAGGTGCCAAGAGTTTTTTGCTGCAGGTAAATGCTCGAGCTCAGCATTTGATTGACCTGCATAAAAACGGCGCCAAGACCCAGTGCAACTATCGCCATTGCGACCAGAACTTCCAGTAGCGTAAACCCCTGTTGCTTCTTCTTAAGCATCATCGCTGTAGGCATCTGAAGTGATGGTTCTAGCCCCGTCTACAGAGACTTCGACCACATAACCGCCGGTTTTAAAACCGGAGCGGAAGCGAACCTTGAACGGTGTGATCTCACCGCTGGACAATATATATATTTGCGGCTCATAGCTGTCGTCATCATCTGAACGGCGGACCTCCGGATCGCCAAGTACAATTTGGCGGTCTTCAATAAAAAGGTCGAGAGCCAAATCGTTTTCCAGAGCGCGGAGACGAAACATAGCGTCAGTATTCATCGGCAGCCAAACGCCTTGATCCGGATCCAACACCGAAAACTCATAGCTGTCACGATAAAAGCGCAGCCCCATTTCCTGACCATGAATCATTGCCTCATCTGCGGCCAGTTCAACCAGCGCTGATAGCCGCTGTGCATTTTTTTCTGGGCGCGTATCGGCCGTGTCGATATTCACAGCCACTATCGACACCATAATGCCGATAATGACGATCACAACGAGCAACTCCAGCAGCGAGAAGCCCTTTTGCTGGGAAAAGGGCGGGTGACCGATTTTAATGCCCATCGCTGATCGCAGTGTTGGGCGGCTCACGGGGTTTAGTTTTCCACAGCCCAGTTGCCCAGGTCGGCATCGAGGCCGACACCGCCGGGCTGACCATCACGCCCCAGTGAATAGACGTCAATCGACCCATTGTTGCCCGGTTGCAGATACAAGTACGGACGGCCCCATGGGTCTTTTGGAATTTGCTTTAGGTAACCGCCTTCGGGCCACTTTGCAGAAGGGTCACTAGGGCGGGTTACCAATGCGTCAAGGCCATCCTCTGTACTTGGGTACCGAAAGTTATCGAGTTTGTAAAGATTCAGTGAGCTTTCTATGGCGCGGATGTCCTGGCGGGCAGCGACCAATTGCGCATCATCAATTCGATTGATAACGCTGGGGGCAATCAGTGCCGCGAGGATACCGAGAATGACGACGACAACCATAATCTCTATCAAGGTAAAGCCGCGTTGACTTGGGGCATGAATGCGCATCGCCATATGGCGCTGGGAAGGATTTGCGGAATGGCCGGAAGTGAGTGTCATGGTGAATTGAAATCCTTTCGCAGTGTTGGATGTGCAGCGCTTAACTGATAAAGCGCTTATCTGGAATATGCCGGTAACAATGAGCACTTGAAACCACAGCTAGTATAGCAACTGATTTGTCTTGAGTTTTCTAAAATCCGGTATCTTGAGTGGCTGAACTTACATATACTTGCCCGCAGCGGAGAAGTTGCAGCGGGTTGGACGTAATGCTGCTCATGCAGGTATTGCTTTGAGCCTCTCTATGTATCTCCCACCGGATTATGCAGCAAAGGAAAGATTGAGATGAGTAAGCCATTTGAGCAGTTTTCCCTAAGCGGGCAGTTAGCGTTGGTTACCGGCGCATCCCGTGGCATTGGGGCTGAAGTAGCCGATACTCTCGGCAGATCCGGTGCAAAGGTTATTGGTACAGCGACTAGTGCAGCTGGCGCAGAGGCTATTGGGGAGCGTTTTACTCGCTTGGGCATTGCGGGCCAGGGCATCGTTATGGATGTGGCATCCGCGGAGTCTGTTGATACGGGTATCGCTGCAATTATCGAACAACATGGTGCTATTGGTATTCTGGTGAATAATGCCGGAATAACCCGTGACAACCTGTTGATGCGGATGAAAGATGACGAGTGGAATGAGGTGATTAACACCAATTTGACCGGCATGTTCTGCGTCTGCAAGGCCAGCCTGAGGGGCATGATGAAGGCGCGTGCTGGCCGGGTAATAAATATCGCTTCGGTGGTCGGTGTTATGGGCAATGCCGGTCAGACGAATTACGCTGCCGCAAAGGCCGGTATGATTGGCTTTAGCAAGTCTATGGCGCGGGAGGTTGGATCAAGGGGCATTACGGTTAATGTCATAGCGCCTGGCTTTATTCAGACAGCAATGACGGACCATTTAGCTGAGGATGTTAAATTGGGGTTGCAATCGCAAATTGCGCTGCAGAAGTTAGGGCAGGCCGAGGATATTGCGAATGCCGTTTTATTCCTAGCATCGCCCGCAGGAAGCTATATTACCGGTGAAACACTGCACGTGAATGGTGGAATGCACATGGCGTAAGACTCCCGATGAGGGGAATTTTTTCGTGTCGCCAAATTAAGAAGCTGATTAAAATCATGAGCTTACATGGATTCTTGGGTTTGGTGTTTGAGTTCCGAGTTTTTTTTTGAAAACAGATAGCTAATGAGGGTTTCAACCTTAGTGTGCGTGCCTTAAACTACGCACGAATTTTAACCCACCTGATTGGTTTACTAACTAACAACGACAGTCGTTGAAAAGGACGATTCAAGCATGAGCAACATTGAAGAGCAGGTAAAGAAAATCGTGGCCGAGCAGCTCGGCGTTAAAGAAGACAGTATAAAACTTGAGTCTTCTTTTGTAGATGACTTGGGGGCTGACTCTCTGGATACCGTTGAGCTTGTTATGGCTCTGGAAGAAGAGTTTGAAACTGAAATTCCGGATGACCAGGCTGAAAAGATTACAACTGTTCAGCAGGCTGTCGATCACATCAAAGGCGCTTCTTGATCTTTGAGAACCAAAACGCTGCTTCTGCAGCGTTTTGCTTTTAGCGGAAAACTCAATATGACTGCGCGGCGAGTTGTTGTAACCGGCTGTGGTGTCATCTCATCTGTTGGTAATGACGTTAAAACAGCATGGGATAACATTGTAAATGGCCGCAGTGGAATCGATATGATTCCTGCTGAAGTTCTGGACATAACCAACTTTTCTACCAAGTTCGGTGGGTATATTCGTGACTTCGATATCGGGCAACATATGCCCGCGAAAGATGCCCGTAAGCTTGATGAGTTTATTCACTTCGGTATTGCTGCATCGAATCAGGCTATTGCCGATTCGGGCTTAGTGATAAGCGAAGAAAATGCCGATCGTATCGGTGTTGCTATGGGATCCGGTATTGGCGGTCTTGGTACCATCGAAACCAATCATGAAAAATACATGAAAGGCGGTCCGCGCAAGATTTCGCCGTTTTTTGTGCCCGGTAGCATTATCAATATGATTTCTGGTCAGGTATCGATGATGCACAACATGCGCGGTCCGAACATCGCACTGGTTACGGCATGCACGACATCAACTCACGCTATCGGTGTCGCCGCTCGCACAATCGCCTGGGGTGATGCGGATGTCATGGTAGCGGGTGGGGCTGAACACGCAATTACGCCTTTGGGCCTTGGTGGTTTCGCCAGTTCACGCGCATTGTCGGGTCGCAATGATGATCCACAGCGCGCGAGCCGCCCGTGGGATGAGGGTCGAGATGGGTTCGTGTTGAGCGATGGTGCCGCAACCCTTGTGCTGGAAGAATATGAATATGCGAAAGCTCGCGGCGCTAATATTGTTGCGGAGCTTGTGGGCTTTGGTATGAGTGGCGACGCTCATCATATGACCGCGCCGCCCGAAGACGGTAACGGCGGTATGCGCAGTATGAAGGCGGCACTCAACGATGCCGGTCTTAATGTTACCGACATCAATTACATAAATGCTCACGGTACTTCCACGCCCTTGGGTGACCTAGCTGAAACTAAAGCTATTAAATCTTTATTTGGTGATCACGCTTATAAATTGGCGGTAAGTTCGACTAAGTCGATGACGGGTCATTTACTCGGAGCTGCCGGTGCTATTGAAGCGTTGTTCAGTGTTCTGGCTATTCGCGATCAGGTCCTTCCGCCAACGATTAATCTGGAAAACCCGAGTGAGGGGTGCGATCTTGATTACGTCGCGAGTGGTGCACGTGAGGCCAATGTAAGTGCGGTGCTGAGCAACTCTTTTGGTTTTGGTGGCACCAATGGCAGTCTGGTTTTTAAGCGTATTGATGAGTAGTTGTTGAGCCAAAGGGTTGTTTGCCTGACTGTTTTGTTACTCCTGTTTGTGTCGCTTACCGATCGCCATGTTGACGACTGGATATCCTTATAAAATTAATGTTTTGGGGATGGTGCGCGTGGTTTTTCTGATTGGCCCTCTGCATTCTGCTGCTTCACTTGCGATCCGTATGACTGATGCAGAGCAAAGAGGTTTCATTGCAAGCCATGTCTGCTGATCCGCAATCGCCCCTAGTGATTAAATCGCTCGCTACGGCGCCCGATTTGCTGGCGTTGCATGCAAATGCTCCTGAGCGTTACCCTTTTTTATTACAGAGTGCTGCGAGTGGCACAGTGCAGGGGCGCTACGATATTTTGTTCGCCTTTCCCGGAGAAACTCTCTGCCTCAATGGGGATGGCGTATTAACGGGGCCTGGCGCAGATGCGCACCATGAATTCGTGCGTGCGTTGGATGTCTGGACGGCTGAGGTCTCCAAATCTGGGTTAGCGCGTTCAGCGTCTCCGGCCGAACAGCTTCCGTTTACGGGCGGCTGGTTTTTATATTTATCCTATGAACTGGCCGGTCAACTGGAGCCCAGATTGACCTTGCCGATCGACCCGGAGCACCCGGTGGCGATGGCAACCCGTGTGCCGGCCGCTGTTATTGTTGATCATCATACGGGCCAGTCTTTCGTCTTAAGTGAGCCGGATTCGGCAGCGTGCATTGACACCATCTCCGCGGACCTGCAATGGATTTTGTCGCAGCCGCAGCCGCAGGTGTCACGCTCAGAGCACAGCAGTAAAGAAGAGGATCCAGAGCACTTTATTGGTGCTGTGGAGCAGGCGAAGCAGCATATCTCTGACGGGGATATCTATCAGGCCAATCTATCGCGGCAATGGCAAGCACCTGCGCACGGGAAAAAGGCCTGGGAGCTCTATAGCCGGCTCTGTGCAGCCAATCCGGCACCGTTTGCTGGTTTGGCAAGCTATGGGGTGGGGCAGGGGCTGGATCAGCCGTTCGCCATAATCAGTTCATCCCCGGAACGTTTAATGGCGGTGCGCGATGGTCAGGTGGATACCCGGCCTATTGCCGGCACCCGACCCCGTCATTCAGCTGCGCCGATGACTGATGCAGAGTTGGCCGAGTTTCTCGGACACCCAAAAGAGCGCGCCGAACATGTGATGCTGATCGATCTAGAGCGGAATGATTTGGGCCGCATCTGCAACGGCGGTAGCGTTCGGGTGAGCGAGTTTATGGCCGTCGAAAGTTACGTGCATGTGCATCATTTAGTATCCAATGTGGTCGGTGATTTACGGATTGGTGTGAGCACGGGTGACATTATTCGTGCAGTTTTTCCGGGTGGTACGATCACGGGCTGCCCCAAAGTTCGCTGCATGGAAATTATTGCTGAGCAGGAGGGTCGACCTCGCGGCGCATATACCGGATCGATGGGGTATCTAAATATTGATGGCAGTTGTGATTTAAACATTCTGATTCGCACAATGGTGCTGAGTGGCGACGAGATAACGCTATCTGCAGGCAGCGGTATTGTCGCTGACTCGGACCCACAGACTGAACTTAATGAAACCCGGGCCAAAGCAAAGGGGTTGTTGCTTGCAATTAGCTAGTGATGACCTCGGACAGCTTAATACAAGGTAGAATTGCAGCCCATGGACCAGTGGCTAATTAATGGTGATATCGCCGATAGTATTCCTGCGGGAGACCGTGGCCTCGCTTATGGCGACGGTTTGTTTGAAACTATCGCTGTGCGTGCTAACAAAGCGCGTTTTTTACGCCAGCACCTGGCTCGGTTAGAGCTTGGCTGTAAGCGACTCAGCTTGCCGTACCCCGGCGATGCGATTCTCGTTAACGAGGTGCATCAGCTGGCAGCAGGCCGTTCCCATGCCGCGGTTAAAATTATCATGACACGTGGTGTGGGTCGGCGCGGCTATGCTGCCGACTCCCCTGAAGCTTCGCAACGGCTGGTTGGCGTTACTGCCACTGAAGCTCATCCCGCAGATTATTACTTGTCTGGGGTCTCGGTAGTTCGTTGCAATACTCGTGTATCGCGCAACCCATTGCTTGCTGGGATGAAAACTCTGAATCGTCTTGAGCAGGTGCTTGCAAGAGCTGAGTGGCAGTCGCCGAAAGTGGCTGAAGGTTTGATGTTTGATGAGCATGAAAATCTCATAAGTGGCGTCATGAGTAACGTGTTTCTTGCTGTCGATAACACCTTGTTAACTCCGGGGCTTTCATACAGCGGTATTGCGGGCACCATGCGCCAGCGGGTTATTGATGTTTGGTTAAAACAGGGCTTGCGAGTTACCGAATGTGCTATCACTCCTGAGTTGTTTTCAGAAGCCAGTGAAATATTTTTAACTAATGCGCTTATTGGTCTTTGGCCGGTGAAAAAAGTTGATGCTCATGAGTATTCCTATGGCGATTTTAGTCGCCGCACCATGGGCTTATTGGCCAGCGCTGGTGTAAGCGAGTGCAATGTATTGGCAAGGGCGGGCTCATGAAGCGTTTTCTTGTGGTTACGGTTTTGCTCGCAATCGCTGCGGCTTTGTGGGCAGCAAACGAGCTGAATGCGTCGTTGCAGGTGCCTGAGAATGGTCGCGTTATTCTCGTTAAGCCCGGCACCAGTATGATTGCCCTGGCATCTGAGTTGGGTGACGATCAGGTACTGCTTAGCCCGTATTTATGGCAATGGTACGCGCGGATAACCGGCAAGGCAGAAGCTATTCAGGCTGGTGAGTATGAGCTGACCACCGGGATGACATCATTGACTCTGCTTGATCGATTGGTTGAGGGCCGGGTGAAATATTATGGAATCACGGTTTTTGAAGGTTGGACCGCAGCCGACTTGCTGTTGGCACTGCGCCGCAATCCATATGTGACACAGACCTTGCCGGGGGACGTGCCGGTTTGGTCTCTTTTAGCAGACCTCGGCACGAGGTTGGATTTGCCGTATCCGCACGGCGAGGGATTGTTTTATCCCGATACTTATCGGTTTTCGAGGGGTACCACTGATGTCGCCTTGTTGAAGCAGGCTGCAGCAGTGCAAATGCTTGAATTAGCTGACGCGTGGGAGAGACGTGTGCCTGACCCCTTGCTTGAAAGTCCCTATGACTTGTTGATTTTAGCTTCAATTATTGAACGTGAAACTGCAGTTGATGATGAGCGTGATGAGGTTGCTGGCGTATTTATGCGCCGTTTGCGGCGGCGAATGCGGTTACAAACTGACCCGACGGTTATTTATGGTTTGGGGGCAGAGTACACCGGTAATTTGACCCGTATCCATTTAAATACTGATACGCCCTATAACACCTACACCCGCCGTGGGTTGCCGCCAACGCCTATATCGCTTCCGGCTCGCGCCTCACTGCGCGCGGCAGGGCTGCCTGCAGCGGGTAAGGCATTGTTTTTTGTGGCAGTGGGTGACGGCAGCGGTCGTCATCGGTTCAGTGAGACACTCGAGGAACACAATCAGGCCGTCGCCGCGTATCTTAAACAGTTAAGATTGCGTTAAGCATAGAGATCAATCTTGGGAATAATCATGCCATCTGATAGGCGTCATTTGGGGCAACGGTTTATTACCGTCGAAGGTATTGAAGGTGTTGGCAAGTCGACCAATATGGCCTTTATTAGTGCTTGGCTTGAAGAGCGGGGTCAGCGTGTGACGGTTACGCGTGAGCCCGGTGGCACTCCCGGTGCTGAAGCCATTCGCCGGCTTGTATTGGAAACCGATCGCGACCAAATTCCTGATCAGAGCGAGTTATTGCTTATGTTTGCGGCACGCGCTGCGCATCTGCAAACACTTATTCTGCCTGCATTAGAGGCGGGCGATTTTGTCTTGTGCGATCGCTTTACCGATGCAAGTTACGCTTATCAGGGCTATGGTCGGGGCTTGTCTCTGGAGGCTATCGAGGTATTGGAAACCCTGGTTCAGGGTGCCTTGCGTCCGCAGCTCACTGTTTTGCTTGATGGCAGCTTTGAGTTGTCGGTAGCGCGGCGTGCTGACCGCACCGAAACCGATCGTTTTGAGCAGGAGCAGTTAGCTTTTTTCGAGCGCGTACGCGCAGGGTATCTTGCCATTGCGGCCGAACATCCGGGCAGGGTCAAGCGAGTGGCTGCAGAGCAATCATTAGTCGATGTGCAAAAAGATATTGCATTGGTTTTGACCACGAGTTACCCGGAGTTAAGCTGATGTCGCTGTTAGCAAAAGAGCAGCAACCATTGCCCTGGCTGACACAGCACCAGCAGGACTTTGCGACGGCAATTGCTGCAGATCGCTGCCCGCATGCCCTGTTGATCTATGGATCTTACGGCACGGGTCGCCGCCAGTTGGCGCGCTGTCTGGCGGAGCAGGTGCTGGGAACCCCTCTGGATCAAAACAGTCAGCATCCCGATTTTCGTGAAATTGTCCCCCCCGCTGATATGCCGGATGCGGATAGCAAGAGCAGTCCGAAGCCAAAGAAGAGTATTTCTGTTGACCAGATTCGTGATCTTGGGCGGTTTATGCAGCTAACCAGTCATCAGCGCGGCTACAAGGTGGCTGTGGTGTTTCCGGCAGACAAGCTCACTAATAATGCGGCTAACAGTTTTTTGAAAACGCTGGAGGAGCCGCCGAGTCGTACATTGATAATTTTAGTTTGCGAAGCAATTACGAGTCTTCCCGCCACTGTCGCCAGCCGATGTCAGCATATTCGGGTGGCCGCACCGACTCAGGAAATTGGGGTTCAGTGGTTGATGCAGCACAATCCGGATATTAATTGGGCTGGGTTGTTGGAGTTCTGTGGTTATGCGCCATTGTTTGCGCGTGAGTTGGAGCAGGGTGGTTTTATGGATATTGCCCGTCAGTACGCGAAAGACCTGAATGCGTTGCAACGGTGTCAGGCTGATCCGGTTGCTGTTGCACGAAAATGGGCCAAAACCGATACAGCGCTGTGTTTGCGCTGGCTGTATGCCCAAGCAGCTAAGGTGATGCGGCAGCAGGCTGATGGCGGGAATGCGAACCAGTCGACAGAAACCTGTTATCAGTATCTGCGAGAGTTAAATACCCTAAAGCGTATGCAAAATGGCGGGCTTAATATGGATTTGAATCTCGCTCGTTTGTTGTTAGCGTGGTACGGTGGGTTCACTGGCTTGCAGTAAAGCCATGTCGCCGCAAGTTTTTTCTTAGCGCAAAACGAATCAAGTAATAGGTTACCCAATGTCTAAACCCGGCATGCTCACTCTGACAATTAAAGATAAAAACGCTTTGTACCTTGCGTATATGCCCTTTGTAAAAAATGGCGGGCTGTTTATTCCTACCGGCAGTCAGTATGAGCTCGGTGATGAAGTGTTTATGTTGCTCGATTTGATGGGGGAAGATGAAAGGTTGCCGGTTGCGGGTAAAGTGATTTGGCTAACGCCAAAAGGCGCTCAGGGTAAGCGAGCTGCTGGCATCGGTGTGCAATTTGGTGACCAGGATGAAGGCTTAACGAAGCGAAAAATTGAGGGCCACCTGCAAACGGCTCTGGGCAGTGAAAAAGCCACACACACGATGTGATGCTGTTGCATGGTTTGTGTGCTTGAGCCCAAAGGTATGCGGCTTGAAACTATTTGGCTTTGCCTTGGGTGCAGTGCTGTCTCAGTAGCTGGTACTGGCAAATCGCTTGTGTACTTAAACCTGAAACGATGCAGAATTTCCTAGATGATTTGAATAAGGGTTTGGCTTAGAGTTTAATCCTTGCAGTTATTTTTTATTAAACAATAATAGGCCCTTATGCGGGCCTATTATTGTTTGTTTCTTAACCTGAGATTTTGCTACAGAGAGTCCGTCCCAGTTGCTTCCTTAAGCAGACATATTCTTAACAATGTCTTTCAGCTTCATATCATTGGGCGCGAACTTTTTCCCATCCGGCCCCATGATCTGGATGCCAACACCTAGCTTTTCAGCGAATTGTTCCTCAATGTTGCCGACCATATCACCTTTTTTTATTGTCATCGATGTGATTTTTTTACCACCAGTTGCAATACTCGCAAGCGTACTTCCATCATCTGCTGGCCTTGACCCCTTTCCGGTATTCGCCGTTTTATAAACGCGAATTTCTGTGCCGAACGATTCCTTGAAGTCTTTTTTCAGGCTTTTAACTTTAGTTTGACCTCGGATCTCGACATCTTTCAGACCCAATAGCTTATTAAATAGGCTCATTATTATTACCTCCTTATTTTTTTAAAGAGGCTAGGGTAGCGTTATTGTCGGCAAGGGCGCCTTTCTTGTTCTCAATCTGAATCTTGATGCCCATTTCTTCCTTAAACGCCGTCTCGACGTTCTTGACCTTGGTGCCCCCACCGAAATCTATCGCCCCACCTCGGGTGCCTTTTTCAGTCAAGCTTTTCAATGCGACATCAGGTGCAAGTTTCGCACCTTTATAAACACGGACACCAACGCCAAACTCAGCCTTGAACTGCTCTTGGAACGCGCTAACTTTTTTTCTTTGATCTACTTTCATTTTTATTCCCTTTTTGAGTCTTAATTTTTTTATCTAAATTAAATTAGAGTCTAACTGACCCCAGTTTTACCCCATTAATTTTATAAGCTTTCAGGCTCGTTAAATCAAGCTTTGTTGCCAATTCTTTCCCAATGCCGAGTGAAAGGGGCGAGATCTGGCTGCAGACCAACTAAGTTACTCGCTGCTGGGCGTCAATGCTCTTGGTGCCATCGTGCAATACGCAGGCCTTAAAACCTTTTTCAATGAGAATAAATGCTGCGGCTGAACTGCGCCGACCGGTATCGCAGTAGACAATATACTCGATGTCAGGATCAAGCGTGTCTAGTTTGAGGCGGATAAAGTACAAGGGAATATTAATGGCTCCTACCTGATGTGACGCTTCAAACTCGCTAGGCAGGCGAACATCCAGCCATTTAGCGCCATTGGCGATGGTGGCCTGAGCCTTAGAGTAATCTACTTTTTCAAGGGTTGGCTCTTTCAGTAGGGCGTGAAAATTGGCTTTGCTCAGGCGCATAATTTTGCCGTTGCTTAGCATCGATACGGTTGCGTTACGTTTGCTTTCGGTGATGAGCGCCTCTTCACCGAACGTGTCGCCTACGGCAAGCACGGCCAGCCTGATGCCGTCACGATTGAGAGGCGTCTCACGGGTCACCGCACAGGTGCCTGCAGTAATAATGTAAAAGAAATCGCCTTCGTCGCCCTGTTTAACAATAGTATCTCCAGCCTGATAGTCGATTTGCTCCAAGCGCATGAAAATGGCTTGGATGTTCGCCGCGGGGATTTTCCGGAACGCCCGCGTCTGCAATAATGCGGTCATCCAATGGCTCTGGTCAGGTTCGCTGTCGAGAGCACGCAGGTCATGGACTTCATAGGCCCCGGCTTGATCCCAGGTCAACATCAGGTCGAGCAGGTCGGCATCAAGCGAGATGTACTCAATAGGAGTTCCTGCGGTGACGGTGTGCTTGCGGGGCAGCAATTCAGAAATAGGTCTTCGTGCTTTGGCTGAGTCACTCTCTATAACTTCTACTGTGCCGTCGGGACTGGTTAGAGTGAGGCTCCCCGATACCAAATAAATGAGGCGATGATCGCTTTCACCTTCTTTAAGCAGCATTTTGCCCTGCTCGGCACTAGCGACCTGTGTTTTTCGACACAGCGCATTGAGGTTTTTCCGCTTAAGCGAGTCAAGAGGAACAAATCGCTTGAGTAGTTGGGTTGTTACGGGTGTGCTCATATCGTATGGGGACCTCCGCTTACTGCGTTTGAGATAAGCTTGCGCCTAAGGCCTGCCATTCTACTGTGACTGGTCACCGCAATAAAGCCAAGGGCAGGCTTAGCTTGGAATGCTTGGGGCTACAGGAGGCTCCAACCCGCAGATGCGTTGAAGCGGTCACCGTATGCACTTGAGAGGCGTTTGAGTTCGGCTCTGACATGATTTAGTCCCAGTTGTTTTGCATACGTGAGCGGGCCACCTCGAAAAGGTGCGAAGCCCGTGCCAAAGATCACGCCGGCATCAACTTCATCTGGTGAGCTGACTACGTCCTCGCTCAGGCATGTGGCGCTTTCATTGAGCAGCGCATACACCAAACGGGTTTCGACGTCGGGATCAACCGTTGCGGGGTGGTGGCGCTGGCGCTGGGTCTTGCCGTTCTCATAGCGATAAAACCCTTGCCCGGTTTTTCGTCCCAAGTGATTGTTGGCAACCATTGTCCTTAGCGCTTCGGGTACTTCGCGGCCGGTAATTGCTGCCAGGCCTTCGGCCACATGAAGTCCAATATCCAGTCCGACCGAGTCTGCCAGTTCAATCGGGCCCATGGGCATGCCAAAATTTCGCGCAGCACGGTCGATGATCTCAGGCATAACGCCTTCATTGTGCAGGCGCATGGCTTCGTCAAGATAGGGGCCTAAAACCCGGTTAACCAGAAAGCCCGGCGAGCTCTGGCAGAGCAGCGGAAGTTTACCCAGTTGCCGGGCAAAGCCCACAGCGTGCATCGCAGCCGAGTTATCGGATCCGGTGAAGCGGATCACTTCGATCAATGGCATTTTGGCCACAGGATTGAAAAAATGCAGCCCGACAAGACGCTCCGGAGCCTGCAATGCTGAGGCAATTTCCTCTAAAGGAATGCTGGACGTGTTGCTGCTTAGCAGAGCATTCGGCTTCATAGTTTGCTCGAGCTGGCTAAGCACTGCCTGTTTCGCTTCAAGGTTCTCGTAGATAGCTTCAACAACTGCATCGGCATCCGCAGCACCTGACCCGGTGACATCAGCGCGCAGGCGCGAAATGGCCTCTGCAACTAATGCCGGTTCGCGCAACCGTTTTTTGAACAGCTCTTTAGCGCGCTCTATAGCCGGGAGAATAAATTTTTCTTCTCGGTCCTGAAGCGTGACATCGAGTCCGCGCAGTGCGCACCATGCGGCTATATCCCCGCCCATGACACCGGCGCCAACAACATGAACGCGCCTCGATGCTTTAACGTTAACCTTCGGCTGATGCTTTAGTCCATCCTGTAAAAAGAATACCCGCACCAAGTTCTTAGATGTTTCGGTGGCCAGCAGATCGGCAAAGGATTGGGCTTCGGCATCGAAGCCACTGATCGGATCAGCGCCGCAGCGCTGCCATAAATCGATGATGGCGTAGGGTGCTGGATAGTGTTCTGGTCTTGCCTTTTTTATCACTTGATTGCGCAGTACTCGTGCCAGTAAGGGGCGCAATGGTTTTACATTGAGCAGCCGGTCAATCAAGCCTGCGCGGCGCTTGCGGGGACGATTTTGAAGCAGCCATTCGGCTTTACCGTGCGCCTCATCCGCAGTAACGATGCTGTCGATGAGCCCGCGCTGCAGGCATTCAGATGGGGACAAGCTGCGACCGCTTAGCATCAGATCCATTGCCACACGAACACCGGCAGTGCGCACTAGCCTGACTGTGCCGCCAAGGCCTGGGTGCAGACCGAGTTGAACTTCCGGCAGCCCGACACTGCGATCAGGTGAGCTGTGCATGATGCGATAGTCGCAACACAACGCGAGTTCGAGCCCGCCGCCCAGCGTTGCGCCTTTGATGATTGCAGCAGTTGGGCAGCCCAATGCTTCTAGGCGGGCAAATACACGGTGACCGCGCTGAATAAGGTCAATAGCGGCCGATCGATTGGTGAGTTTAGGGAACTCCTTGATGTCCGCACCGGCAACAAAGCTATCGGCTTTTCCCGATGCAATAATCAGCCCGGCGGGCAGGCTTTTTTCGAGCGCTGCAAGCTGCTGGTCCAGTTCTTCGATAACCGAAGCTGATAGCGTATTTGCACCAGAATCCGGAACATTCAGCATCAGCGTTGAGATGCCATTGGGTGCTGTGGTTAGAGTCCAGAAGTTCTTAGTATCCATGTCGCTCGTTACTCCGTTGACGTAGTTTTCGCTGCAGTAATCTCAAAGGTGCAAACCAGTGGCAGATGATCAGAATATTCAACTGTGGGTATCGAGAAGTCAGTGACCTTAATACCCTCACTGTAGAGAATAAAGTCCAGCTCCAGCCGTGGGCTATTGCTGGGGTAGGTGGGTAATTGTTCGGAATTAGCGCTTTGCAGTCCGGCGGCTTTGCAAAACAGGAAGGTTTCGTCTTCGCCCCATAAGGCATTGAAGTCACCAGCGATGATGACGGGCTTTGAAGTATTTTTAACCAGTTCGTAGAGCCGGCGAAGCTGGAACTGACGGTGCCGGTACTTCAATGATAAATGCACCAGGAAGATCGCTACTTCATCAAGCTCTAACTCAATAATGAGTCGTTTGATGCCTGTGTCAAAATAGTGAAAGCGCTCGCCAGTAACGTTGGGCGATGCCAGAAATGCGTTAGCCTGTTTCCTGAGTATTGGTAAAACCTGGTTGACGGAGGCTTCACCGTATTTGCATTCGTAGCAGGAATAGTGTCCCAAGGCTTCGGCAATTGCCACAGCTTGATTGATGCGTCCACTGCGCATTGAGCCTGTATCAACTTCAACAAGGCCAACAATGTCGGGATTCTGCTCTTTAATAAACGCGGTAATCCGTTTCAGCGCGCCTGAATCGCTGAACAGATAGCGGGCGCCGGGCAAGCCTGAACCCACGGCGTATCGAATGTTGTATAGCATCAAGCGCATAGAGTTCACAGTTTACTGACTGGATACTTGGAGTATGGGGCAATTATGCGTTAAAAAGAGGCCGTTCAAGTAAAAACTGCGTTGCTGGAGCAGCCCAGAGGAAACCTATGGTAAGCAATGACCCTATCCGACTTTTTATCGCGCATACCTTTGTCGAGCATGACGACTTTTACAAGGTGGTTGAGTATATCCAGAGCAAGGAGAGCTTCTTGTACGTCAACACCGCGAGCCTTATTAACCCTGGGGACACTGACAAAGCCACTCAGGAAGAGTTGCGCAAGCAAATAGGCCTGGCTGAAATCGTGATTGTGCCGGTTAACATCTATAAATCTAATCCAGAGTTGGTTGACCACCAATTGCGGATGGCTGAGAACTTTGGGCTTAAAGTTTTAGCTCTACGGCCATTTGGTGTCGATGCTACATTGCCTCAAGAGCTGCGCAATTGCTGTGCTGAAGTGGTCGAGTGGGAGCCGCGTCGGATTATTAATAGCATTAAGAAGCTGGCCCGCAATGTGCGTATTCCCGAATACGAAGTGGTGGAATTTACTCTGGAATAGACAATTTTGGTCTATTCATTAAAATCCGCATACGGATTTAAGGGCCTTTAGACCCGTGATATTCACTGAATAGCCGCAATTATAATCCGCTGATATATCTATATTGCATATCACCTGTTGTTGCGCAGAGCGCTCTTCAGTAATATGCGTGCCTCTGCGCTGTGGGCTGAATCCGCAGCGTCTCCTCTGATAGCGGAAATGACTATGTCTATTATTCAGACCGATGCACTGATTGTTGGTGCGGGCCCATGCGGTATTTTTCAGATTTTTGAGCTCGGATTGCTTGGCATTAAGGCCGACATTATCGACTCTCTGCCCACCGTCGGCGGTCAATGCACAGAACTTTATCCTGATAAGCCGATTTATGATATTCCTGCCGTACCCAGTTGCACGGGCCAGGAACTGATTGATCTGTTGATGGAACAGGCAGCGCCTTTTGGTGCTACCTTCCACTTGAATGAAGAGGTCGTGTTGGTCGAGAAACAGCAAGAAGGGTACTTCCGTGTTGTTACCAGTAACGATAAAGAGTTTCATGCCAAAACTATTTTTGTTGCCGGCGGTGTTGGCTCGTTCCAGCCGCGCAAACCACGGCTCGAAGGTATTGAAGAAATCGAAGGCAGCAGTCTTCACTTTAAAGTTAAGAGCCCTGAGGTTTTTGCTGACCAGAAACTGATTGTAGCCGGTGGTGGTGACTCAGCTCTGGATTGGGCGTTGGCATTAGCTGATTCTGCAGCTGAATTAACGCTGGTCCATCGTCGTGATGATTATCGTGCCGCTCCTGCATCGGTTGCTCAGCTCAAAGCACTGGAAGCGGATGGCAAAGTGCGGATTGTTGAGCGCACCAACCTGGCGGGCCTTGGGATTACTGACGGCGCATTGGCTTCGGTGGACTTAAAGTCGAAAGACGGCGATCAGCAGACATTGGACGCAGATCACCTATTGGTATTTTATGGCCTGTCGCCGAAACTCGGCCCGATTGCCGAGTGGGGCTTAACAATCACTAAGAAGGCAATTGATGTGGGCACATCCGACTCCCAAACCAATGTGCCGGGCATTTTTGCACTGGGCGATATTTCGACTTATCCGGGTAAAAAGAAGCTGATTTTGAGTGGATTTCATGAGGCCGCCTTAGCCGCATTTGCCGCTAAGGCTATTATTGAGCCGGGCAAGAAGGTGCATCTGCAATACACCACCACCAGTCCCACGATGCATAAGCGGTTAGGTGTTGAGGATGAGTGCGCAGAATAAGCTGCGAGGCATCACTGTGCGAACCAGCCCGTTTGCACCCTGATGAATTTATCGGGGTGTTAGCGGGTTTTTTATTTGCACTGTGTATTCGGAGTATTATCTCAATACAAGCGTGTTGTTATTGGATTGGCGGCGCTGTTATTTTCGGACAAGGAGTAGGGCATGCAAGGTGTTATTACCGGCTGGGGAAAATGTTTACCCCCCGCGGTGCTGAGCAATGCCGATATTGCCGGGTTTCTTGATACCGATGATGAGTGGATTCGCACCCGAACCGGTATTTCTGAGCGGCGTATTTCCCATACAGGCGTGAGTCAACTTGCAGCGGTGGCGGGCTCAAGAGCGCTTGCTTGTGCCGGAGTTGCAGCGACTGATATCGATGCTGTCATTTTAGCGACCACCAGCCCCGAGGTTTTAATTCCAAGCACAGCGTCGCGTGTTCAGAAAATACTGGGGGTTCCATCAGCATCTGCATTCGATCTAAATGCCGGCTGTACAGGCTTTGTGTACGCGCTGGCGACAGCTAATGGTTTGATTGCTAGCGGAGTGCATAAAAAAATCTTGCTAATCGGTGCCGAGCGATTGAGCTTTTATCTTGATTGGCGAGATCGGAATACCGCCGTGCTGTTTGGCGATGGGGCAGGTGCAGTGGTGTTAGAAGTGAGCGACGATGATAGCGGAGTGCTTTCTGCAAGCATGCATTGCGACGCTGATGCCGGCGGACTTCTTATGATCCCTGATTTCGGCACGGTCATGAACATGAGCAAACAGCCAGAGCCACTCACATTGCAGTTTGATGGGCAGGAAATTTTCAAGCGTGCCGTTAAGGGCATGGCCGAATGCTTGTATGAGGCAGAGGATTCTGCCGGGGTAAGTCTGGCTGAATGCGACCAGCTTATTCCACATCAGGCCAATCAACGGATTATCGAATCATTGGGCAAGCTGCTGCATTTGTTGCCCGAGCAGGTCATGAGCAATGTGGCGAGTTATGGTAATACGTCCAGTGCCACCGTCCCCATCGCGCTGTGTGAGGCACTGGAGCTGGGCAGAATCAAGCCCGGAGCCACAGTGTTTGTGACAGCATTTGGCGCCGGATTAACCCGTGCAGCGGCGGCATTGCGCTGGGGTTCCAGGGTCGACCCAGTGGGTGAGAGTGATATGCATCTGCCCGACTGCAATAGGTCGGCATTGGAGTTGATAGGGCCGATGTTGCAGTATCAAAAGAGTTTCACGACTTAAGGTCGCTTGTCTATATAATAGCTATTGACCTTCAACCTGAGTTAAAGGTTAATAATCGCAGTATAATGTTCTGCTCTCTCAGAGCCTCTTTATCAGCCAAACTTGAATAAAATTATCATGAGTCTGACTTTTCCAGCGGCGCGTTGGGCGATCACGCATTCCGTCATTTTGTATTTTGCATCAATAACGATGACGTTTGCTGGTCCTCCATTGACCATCGATGATCCGGGTATTCTGCAGCCGGGCGGCTTGGAAATCATTTTAGCGGCTGACGGTGCAAAGACAGATGCAATTAAGACCTATGACTTTCCTGTACTGGATATGTCGCTTGGTTTGACTGACAATATTCAGATGTCTGTGGTGCTGCCCCTACAGAAAATCGACGAGCCTGGTGAGCCTTCAAAAACGGATATGGGGTATGGCGAAGTCGGGGTTAAGTGGCGTTTTTTTAAGAGCAACAGTATTGAGCTCGCATTTGCACCCGCATATTCAGTGCCGTTGAACGATAGCTCTACCGTTCGTGGTGTGATTGACGATGTTCGTATATTGAATTTACCGTTACTTGCTGGTTGGGAATACGGCGACTGGAGTATATTGGCGCAACTGGCCTATGCAATGTCTTCAACAAGCGGCAATGGCTGGGATTATGGCCTAGCGGGTGGTTATCAGGTTAGTGCTAAGCTGCAGTTGCTGGCCGAAGTCTATGGTGCGACAGACTCGCGGGTGTCTGTAACCGATGTTAACTACAACCTGGGTTTCGATTATGGGTTCACAGAGCAGTTTCATTTATTGGCATCGGCGCGCAGTAAGTTGTTCTCCGATTTGCCGAGCGAAGAACGCTTGAAGTACGGTTGGTTTGTCGGTTTGCAATGGTTTACTAAGCCATAGCTGAGAAGGTTTCCGGTGCTTGAGTGTAAACCCAATATTGGGGCCCAACATTGGGGATTGGGTCTAAGTAAAGTTACTTATTTAAATTATTATTGCAGCGAATAAACTAAGCACATGCTTTGGGGAAAGTCATGAAGGGCATTGTATTTACAAACTTTTTTGAGATGGTTGAGGAGAGGCTTGGCTTTGAGATCGTCGATCAGCTGATTGAGAAAACTGAGCTGGCCACTGACGGTGCTTACACCACCATCGGCACCTATGACCACAAGGAGTTATTGTCTTTAGTGGGTAATCTGCATCAGTTGACAGGGGCTCCATTTAACGACCTTTTAGTCGCCTACGGGCAATACTTGTTTCCGAAATTAATGCTCATCGACCCGGATATGATGAGCCAGTTCAACAGCAGCTTTGAATTGGTGGCTGCTGTAGATTCCATTATTCATGTTGAGGTAAAGAAATTATACCCCGACGCTGAATTGCCCCAATTCGAAGTTATCAATCGCAATAAAAACGAGCTGCAAGTGTCGTACACCTCCTGCCGTCCTTTTGCTTATTTGGCCAATGGCTTGATCTTAGGCTGCGCAGAACACTATAACGAAGACATAGCCGTCGAGATTGAGCATGCAGAGGCCCATTGCTTGATTAGCCTGAGCCATTCGAATGGCATAACAAGCCCCTGTTAAGTATGAGCCAAGATGCCAAACTAGCTGCTTTTCTCAAATCCAAGGTAGAGCGTGAAAAATCTGCTCGAGCCGAGGCAGAGCAGCTGCTTGAGGCAAAAAGTAAGGAGCTTTATGCCGCCAACCAAAAGCTCACCAGCTCAAATCGTGACCTTGAGAAGATGGTGGCTCAGCGCACGGAGGAGCTGGTTTTTGCCAACAAAGAACTGACTCAATTGATTGATACCGCTAATGCTCCAATTTTTAGTTTAGACACGAAAGGCATTATTAATGAGTGGAATCAGCAGCTGGAAAAGATTACCGGGTTTAGCAGGAATCAGGTGATAGGGCGCTGTTTTGTCGAAGAACTTGTTGCCCCTGCTGATAAACCTTTGATGGCTGAAGTTATACTGAATGCATTAAAAGGCGACGAGACCACAAACCATGAGTTCGTGCTGCTCACCAGGTCTAACGAGCATGTGGACCTGTTGCTTAATTCGTCAACACGGCGTGATGCGAGCGGCAAGACAGTTGGTGTGGTTGGCATAGCGCAGGATGTTACAGAGCTCACTAAGGTTCGCGCTGAGCAGGATAAAGAGCGTAAAGAGGCCGCTGCTCAAATCATTCAAGCATCCAAATTAGCAACACTGGGCGAGATGGCGACAGCGGTCGCCCATGAATTGAACCAACCGCTGAGCGTAATTCGTATGGCCGCGGGGAACACTCGCCGGAAGATGGTCAGAGGCACTGCGGGCCGCAAATACCTGACCGATAAGCTGGAGCGCATTGAAGCGCAGACAGAGCGAGCCGCCGCTATAATTGATCATATGCGAATGTTCGGGCGCGAGGCGATGGAAGCCCCAGAGCTGGTTGACCCTCGAGAGGCGGTTGTGAATGCGCTTGGTTTGATGGGGCAGCAATTGAAACTGGCTGGCATTAACGTTGTTACCGAGCTTGCCGAAGACTGCCCGTTTATTGTGGGTCATCCCATTCAAATAGAGCAAGTGATATTGAATCTGCTCTCTAATTCAAGAGATTCGTTGTCTGAAAGCGCAGGGCGCCCAAAGATTGTATTGCAAGTATTTGCAGACGATAAGTGCGTCTATATCGTATCTACAGATAATGGCGGAGGCATTCCCCCAGCTCTTTTACCGCGAATCTTTGAGCCCTTTTTTACCACAAAAGAAATGGGTAAAGGCACGGGCTTAGGGCTCTCTGTGAGTTATGGGATTATCAGCGACATGAAAGGAACTATTGTCGCTGAAAATATTGATGATGGTGCGCGGTTAACAATTGCTTTACCACAATATCTTATTGGTCATGATGACGTGAATGAGTCTTCTGCCAGAGAATTTAAAGCCGACAGTCTCATCGATTAAGTGGTTAAACGCATACAGTCCCATTGCAGCCTTAGACTGTTGGCAAAGTTTTGAATAATGCCCGTGCTTTTCTAACGGGCTTTTAGAGGGTCATAGTGTAAAGTGATTATCAGTGTTGCTTCATGGGCAGTCGATGAATTACGCGCTTAAGTACAGTCTGCTGGGAATGTTCTTTGGGTGGTTTTTCGTAGGCGCGGCTTGGTTTTTTGGTTTGCACTATGTGGATGGAATGCCGACGTTTGCCAGCATCATTCAGATGCATGTGGATAACCCGGTCATTGGTATTGTTGATACAGCGCCTGTCGTTTTAGGAATCAGCTTCTATTTTCTAGGCAGCGCTTATCAATCTCTCTACGCTAAGAATAAAGAGTCTGAGGACAATAGCGCTCGATTCAATGCATTGATGAACTCAGCGTTTGATGCGATTGTCATTATGGATCAGCGGGGCGTGGTGGTCGACATCAGCAGGGCCGCTGAAACTATATTGGGTTATGAACGACAGGATGTTATTGGCAAAAAACTTTCCACACTGGTTTTTCCGTCTCGTTACCAGGGAGATACTGATCACGGCTTAAACATCTTTACCCAAACAGCCGAAAGCCCGACCATTGGTCAGCGGCTTGAAGTGGAAGTGGTGCACCGGGACGGTCATGAAGTCTCTGTTGAGGTGGCCATTGAAAAGCACCGTGTCTTGGCCGATGGTCAGGCCAATAGTGCATTTGTTGGCTTTATTCATGATATTACCGCCCGCAAAGCAACTGCTGCCCAGATCATCCAGGCATCAAAACTAGCAACCTTAGGAGAAATGGCCACCTCAGTTGCACATGAGTTGAATCAGCCGCTGAGCGTCATCCGCATGGCTGCGGGGTTTGGCCGAAAGAAGCTGGCTGAAGGCGTCGTTGATCCCGAATACCTTGAGAATAAACTGGAAAAGATTGAGGCGCAGACTTTACGAGCAGCTGTAATTATCGATCATATGCGGATGTTCGGACGCAAAGCCAATGAAGATCTGGAAGCAATTGACCCTAGAACCATTGTTCTCCGTGCTCTTGATTTAGTGGGAGGGCCATTGCGATTGGCTCAAATAGAGGTTGTGACCGAGTTTGCCGAAGATCGCGGTTTGGTTTTAGGGCATCCTATCCAAATTGAGCAAGTGATCTTAAATCTTATTGCCAATGCCAGAGATGCTATGGACGAAAGCGATTCAGAGTCGAAGATTATTACATTGCGGGTATTTGCAGCTGAGCAAAGCGTGTACATTGTGGCTGAAGATACCGGCGGAGGTATTCCTGAAGATGCTCTGCAGCGGGTTTTTGAGCCGTTCTATACAACAAAAGAGATGGGTAAAGGGACGGGCTTAGGGCTGTCGGTGAGTTACGGTATTGTCCGTGATATGAATGGCGCTATTGCTGCAGAAAATACTGAGGCCGGTGCTCGATTCACGATCACTTTGCCGCGTGTTAATTAGCATTATTTATTGTTAGGAGAAAGCCGATCGCAATCAAAATTCTTATTGTTGATGATGAAGAAATGATCCTTGAGCTAATGTCAGAAGCATTAACTGAAGAGGGTTACCAATGTTTGACCGCAAGTAATGTTGATACTGCACTTGGCGTCGTTAAAACCACTCCAGGAATCGCGCTTATCATCACCGATTTGAAAATGCCGGGCAAAA
>JAQWPD010000061.1 GCA_029245525.1 Gammaproteobacteria bacterium
GCGTATGAGAGCCTAAGTCAGATTCTTTATGCGGACTTTGCCGAGCTTCGCGAAGCGCGTGAAACAACCGATACCGATATTGCTGTTTGGTTAAGTGGTGTGACTGATGAGCAGTTGCAAGCTGGCTTTCACGATCGCCTGACATTTCCTCTGTGGTTTGCGCTGACGCACTTTTTTAATCATCAGACCCATCATCGCGGACAGGTGTCTGCATTATTGAATCAGGCGGGCATTGACTACGGCACTACCGACTTGCCGTGGGTGCCGGAAGCAACCGCCGTGCTCTAGTCGCGGCTGCGGGGTTTCGGCATGAAGCGCAGAGGGGATTCGTTGGCTGGGATATGCTGACCCCTATTGCTTGGGTTGCTCTTGCAGCTATTGCAGCCGCTGTTTTTGGGTTTGTTCAGACGCCGCCAAACAGCTAAGCCAATGACCGCAGCCACCAATGCCAGCGCTATAATCTCTTGAATGGCGGCGTCCATTAGCTGAAGCCTTGGAAAATAAGCAGTGCGCAAACATAACCGAGGCCCGTCATGTAGGTCCAGGCGAACAACGGCCAGCCCCAGCCGCCGGTTTCTCGGCGCATGACAGCAACGGTGGCAGCGCACTGCAGGCAGAAGGCATAGAAAACCATCAGTCCGACAGTCATCGGCAGGGTAAAGACTTTTTTGCCATCAGCATGCTTGGCTGATCGTAAGCGTCCGATGAGACTTTCATCGGTTTCATTAACATCGGCGCCTACCGCATAAATTGTGCCAAGTACTGCAACCACAACTTCGCGTGCCGGAAAACTTGCGACGACACCTGCCGATACTTTCCAATCCCAACCGAGTGGACGAAACACCGGCTCAATAGTTTTGCCGATACGCCCGAGCAAACTTTGCTCAATTAAGTTAGCAGATTCAAGGTTATCGATCTGTGCGAGACGGGTATCCAGCTCTTCGCCACTCAGCTCAATTTCTGCTACCACCCGCTCTGCGTCGTAAGCTTCAAATATTTCGGCGGGACGGGGGAAATACACCAGTGCCCACACCACAATTGCCACGGTAAAAATGATGGTACCAGCACGACGTAAAAAAATTTTTCCGCGATCGAGCAAACGAATGAGAACCGATTTTAAGTCAGGGAAACGGTAGGGGGGCAGCTCAATCATAAAGCCCGGGGTGGGGCCTTTGAGGCCAGTGCGTTTGAGCAGCAGCGCCGTAAGTACACCACCGACAACCCCAAGCAGGTAAAGGCCGAGAAGAACCAGTCCATGCAGATTGATGAGCCCCCCTAAGAACTGTTGGTTTGGTAGAAACGCAGCAATCAATAATGCGTACACCGGCAGCCGAGCAGAGCAGGTCATGAACGGCGCAGCAATAATGGTGGCAATGCGATCGCGCTTATTTGGGATAACGCGGGTGGCCATAATGCCGGGAACCGCGCAGGCAAAGCTCGATAACATTGGAATAAATGATTGCCCCGACAAGCCAACATAACGCATTAGCCGATCCATCATAAATGCGGCACGAGCCATGTAACCGCTGTCTTCAAGAATAATAATGAAGGCGAAGAGAATCATAATTTGCGGCAAGAAAATAATGACACTGCCGACACCGGCGACGACACCATCAACCAACAGACTGTTAAGCGCACCAGGCGGCACTATTTGGCTAATCGTTGAGGCCATCCAGCCGGCCCCAGAATCAATGAGATTCATGAGCGGCCCTGCCCATGAGAACACCGCTTGAAATACGGTAGCCATAATCGTGATAAAAAGCACCATGCCCCAAACCGGGTGATTGGTAATGCGGTCAACCTTGTCGGTTAATGAGAGCGGTTCGCCGGTGCGGGTTTCAACTTTGGCTACCATGGCATCGATAAGTTTGTAACGTCGGGTCGCTTCGGTTTTAGCCAGTGACGAGCCATCGCCTTGTTGCACCAGTTGTTGCCGCAGCACAAAGAGTTTGTCGGCCGTGCCCGTTGGCGCGTTGCTAATAAGCCGTTGTTCGGCATAACCCCTGGCATCAATTAACGCGCGCTCAACCTCGTAATCATTGATCTGCATGCCTTCTGAGCGCAGTTCATCTGCGTATAGATGAGCTGCCTCTACCACCTCGGGCTGCACAGCTGCTGATGCAACAGCGTTAGTGTTAATGGCAACATCCATAGTTGCTTTGAGTGCTTGTGTTTGTGAGCGGTCGGTTGCCACAAACGGAATAACGGCAGCGCCGAGTTCTTTTGACAATTGATCGGGATCAATGTGTATGCCGCGACGCTTGGCAATATCAGACATGTTCAGCGCAACGACCACCGACTTGCCGAGTTCCATAACCTGATGGACAAGAAATAAGTTGCGGCGTAGATTTGCGGAATCAACAACCACGAGCACAGCATCGGGTTGGTGCAGATTGTCGATGAGCCCGAGCAATACATCGCAGGCCACCATTTCATCGGGCGACTCAGCGGCCAGGGAGTAGGATCCAGGAAGATCGACCAAGTTCACTTTGCCCGATGGCAAATCAATGAGACCCGTGTGGTGTTCAACGGTCACCCCCGGGAAGTTTGCGGTTTTTTGACGCATGCCGGTGAGGGCATTAAACAATGTGCTCTTGCCAGTGTTCGGATTGCCGACAACGGCAATAACGGGAATTTTGTTGGCTGCGGTTGTGGTGTTCATTAGGTGCTGATTTCGATGCTAATGCGGCGTGCTTCATCTTTGCGCAATGACAGGGCGTAGCCCATCACTTCAACTTCCACAGGATCACCACCCAGTGCTTTTCGGGTCATACTAACCTTCGTTCCCTCGAGCAAGCCCATTGCCATGAGGCGCTGGGCTACAGGGCCGTCTTCATCAATATCGATGATGGTGGCTTTTTGGCCGGGCTTTAGCTGATCGAGTTTCATGGGTGTGTCGCAGGCTCCTTGCCATCCGCACCATGCGTCTGGTCTGGGCCTATATTAAATGAGAATGATTTTCATTAACAGCCTGAAAGGGGGCGTTTTTTTTATTATATTGAGTAGACCGCCGTGTAATGGGCTAAAAATCAGTGGGGAAACCGCATTTTAATGCGGTCAGGTGGGGTGTTTCCAGCTTCAAGGCATGGCCTTGCAACTAACGCGGACGATTCTGCCTATGGGTATTGTTGGCTGAGCCGCGGTTATCAGCGCTTTTGGCAACATCGATAACATCGTCCAAGGTGGGTTCGCTCACGCCGTCTTCGGCAAGCATCGGTATTTCCTTCGATGTATCTTCTTCAACCAGCTGCGCCCGCACAACGGAGTCTCGCATGCCCTCACTGAGGGTAAGCCGCTTATCAATAGTAATGCGAACCAGAAACTCGTAATCAGCCATACGGATCAGATCACCATCTTTGAGCTTTTTTGAGCTGCCTTTACCAATGGGGAGGGCAGAGCCGTTGAGAAAAACACCATTGCGACTGGTGTCAAACAGATAGAATATCGTTCCCTTGCAATCAATCATGGCGTGACGGGCAGAGAGGTAGCGCCGGGCGTCAGGCAACGCCCAGTCGTTTGCAAGGCTGCGACCAATGGTGCCGCCACAGCCGATAAATTCCCGGGTGTGGTTTTCACCAACCGAGTTTTTATGGTGGCTGACGATTTTTAATCGCAGTGGCATATGGCATCCTGACGGCTATTTGCGGGTTTTTTAGGATTAAAGGTGAGGGAATTGCTCATCATGACCTTGAGGCAATTTTGCGGGAACAACGTTCAAAAAAAGGGGGTCTAGGTCACAGATTGCGGTTCAGGGCCAATCTGTCATCAGCATGCCGCAATACTATTTTAGCGGGTATAATCACCGTGCGGTGAGCCTGAGCCCAATGGCAGAGCCACTTTGCCGCCTAATTAATATTGGTTATAAGGTTTTCGGGGTTTTGCGTTGCAAAAAGCAAAATCCGTTAATGGAGCATTTTAAATATCATGTTGGAAGATCAGTTATATCGGATCATTTTTATGAATCAGGGCAAGGTGTATGAGATTTATGCACGCAGCGTTGGTGAAGGCGCATTGTATGGCTTTATTGATGTGGAAGAGCTGGTCTTCGGCGAGCGCACGTCGGTGGTTGTTGACCCGGCAGAAGAGAAGCTCAAAAATGAGTTTGAATCGGTAAAGCGCACCTATATTCCAATGCACTCAATTATTCGGATCGATGAAGTCGAGAAGCAGGGTATTGCTAAAATCAGTTCGGCCGATGGCACTAACATTACCCCCTTTCCGATGCATCCGTTCGGTTCAGAGAAGGGTGAGCCGAGTAAATGATCCAGTCTCCATTTCATCACCACATGAATTCAGCGAAGAACTAAATCATGCCCGTTCTGCAACTTCAGGGGCCTCCGGCTCTGTCGTCATTCCGCCAAGAAAAATTAGTTGCCCAGCTGCGTGAGATCGTTCCCGAGATCAGTGAGGTTAGTGCCCGGTTTACTCATTTTGCAGAGCTCTCCAAAGAACTCGCAGCCGATGAGTTGGACGTATTGGCTGCGCTGCTGAGCTACGGGCCGCAAATGCCCGACGTGGCTGAAGGTGGTTTTCGTATTACTGTGTTGCCGCGAGTCGGCACGATTTCTCCGTGGTCGAGCTAGGCCACTGAGATCGCTCAGATCTGCGGTTTGAGTTCGTTGTTACGCGTTGAACGTGGCGTTGAGTATTGCATCGCGTTGCCATCAGCTTTGCGTGATGGCAACGTTGCGGCTATTTCCGCCGTGCTGCATGATCGGATGACCGATGCGGTGTTTGTCGGTGATGTTGACATAGAGGGTTTGTTCCTTCATCGCGAGCCGACAGTACTTGCCCGTATTCCATTGCAGAATGAAGGGCGTGAGGCATTGGTTGCCGCAAATATTAAGCTCGGTTTAGCGTTGTCAGAAGATGAAATTGATTATTTGCTTGAGCGTTATAATGAAACGGAGCGCGACCCAACTGACGCCGAATTAATGATGTTTGCTCAGGCAAACTCTGAACATTGCCGACATAAAATATTCAATGCCGATTGGGTGGTCGACGGTGAGGAGCAGCGGAATACGTTGTTTGGCATGATTCGTTCTACGTATGCGGCGCATCCTGACGGGGTGTTGTCAGCGTATTCCGATAATGCCGCTGTTATAGAAGGGGGGCGCGGTGGTCGGCTGGTGGCTGCCGGGCGTGATCGCCTTTACCGTTATTATCAGGAAGACATTCATCTGGTGATAAAAGTTGAGACCCATAACCACCCAACTGCAATATCGCCTTTTCCTGGTGCCGCAACCGGCTCAGGGGGCGAGATTCGTGATGAAGGTGCTACCGGTCGTGGGGCCACGCCGAAGGCAGGACTTACCGGGTTCTCGGTATCGCATCTGCGGATTCCTGATCATGAGCAACCGTGGGAGCGAAGTATTGGTCATCCCAGCCGTCTTGCTACTGCGCATGAGATTATGTTGTCGGGCCCTATTGGCGGCGCGGCATTCAATAATGAGTTTGGTCGCCCGAATATTCTGGGCTACTTCCGCACCTTTGAGCAGCCTGAGAGCGATACCCTGGCTGCCGGGTATCACAAACCGATTATGATTGCGGGTGGTGTGGGCAATATCCGCACTCAGGATGCGATCAAGCCGGAGGTGCCGGTCGGTGCAAAATTGGTCGTGCTTGGTGGTCCTGCAATGCTGATTGGTTTGGGCGGCAGTGCTGCCTCATCGATGGGCAGCGGGGCATCAAGTGAAGACCTTGACTATGCCTCCGTGCAACGCGGTAATCCAGAAATGGAGCGACGCGCGCAGCAGGTTATCGATGCCTGTTGGGCGCGGCAGTTGGCCGGCGAAGAAAACCCTATTGTTATTGTTCACGACGTTGGTGCGGGTGGTTTGTCCAACGCAGTGCCTGAAGTGGTCGATCACAGTGCCCGCGGCGCAGTCATTAATTTGCGCGACATTCAGACGGCCGAAGCAGGCATGTCGCCGCTGGAGGTATGGTGTAACGAAGCGCAGGAGCGTTATGTATTGGCGGTGTTGCCGGAGCATATCGAGTTTTTGGAGGAGGTCTGTCGTCGTGAGCGTTGTCCGTATGCGGTTATTGGCGAAATTGATGGTGGATCACAGTTAAAAGTCTACGACGAGATCAACGACAATCATCCGGTAAATATGCCGATGGATACCTTGCTCGGAAAACCGCCGAAAACGACGATGACGGTGACTCGCAGCACACGCAAGATTCCTGAGCTTGATTTATGCGGTATCGATTTGGCGGAAGCCTGTCGCCGTGTCCTGCGGTGCCCAACTGTTGCTGACAAATCATTTCTAATACACATTGGTGATCGTACGGTTGGCGGTTTGGTGTCACGAGACCAGTTGGTGGGTCCGTGGCAGATACCGGTGAGCGATGTGGCAGTAACCGCCCGTAGTTTTGACTCAGATGCTGGTGAGGCAATGTCGATGGGCGAGCGTTCGCCGGTTGCGCTGCTAAACCCTGCTGCATCCGGTCGCTTGGCAGTTGGCGAGGCTATTACCAATATTGCCGCGGCTTCAATCAGTAAAATCACTAACATTCGTTTGTCGGCAAACTGGATGGCGGCTTGTGGGATAGATGCCGAGAATCAGGCTTTGTTCGATACGGTTGCTGCGGTTGCTGATGGCTTCTGTCAGACATTGGGTCTCGCTATTCCAGTGGGTAAAGACTCATTGTCGATGCGCACCAGTTGGGATGAAGAGGGCGAGCAGCGCACAGTTTATTCGCCTTTGTCATTGATCATTACAGCCTTTGCGCCGGCCGAAGACATTCGTCGCACACTGACCCCACAGCTAAAAAGCGCGCATTGCGATGATTCGGTGAAATCCCGCAGTTCGGTGTATTTGATTGATCTTGGGGTGGGTAGAAACCGGCTAGGCGGCTCAGTGTTGTCGCAGGTTTTTAATGTTTCTGGCGGCGCACCTGCAGATGTGGAAGACCCGCAACTGCTGCGTCGTTACTTTGAGTGCATACAGGTATTAAACCGAGACGGTTTGGTGCAGGCATATCACGATCGTTCCGATGGTGGGATGTTCGCTGCTTTATGTGAGATGGCTTTTGCCGGCAGAGCGGGGCTTGATATTGAATTCTCTGAGCAGGATATGCAGACAATCTTTGCGCTACTGTTTAATGAAGAGTTAGGCGGTTTGGTGCAGATTGCAGATTCTGAGGCTATGGCGGCGCTGGAGGTTATCGAGCGCTTTGGTCTGGCCAAGTGTTTGCGCAGGGTCGCTTACGTGACTAATGATGATCAGATTCGTATCAGCGGCAATGAGAACCTTATTTTTTCCGAGCGTCGCACCGAGCTGCATCGTATCTGGTCTGAAACCAGCTATCTGATGCAGGCCGAACGAGATAACCCGGAGACTGCCAAGCAAGCCTACGATAGTTTGCTCGACGTGAGTGATCCGGGTTTATGCCCTAAGGTCAATTTTGACCCATGTGATGATGTCGCCGCACCATTTATTCTCGGTGCCGCTCGTCCACGAGTGGCAATTCTGCGAGAGCAAGGTGTGAACAGTTTTCAGGAAATGGCCGCTGCATTTGAGCGAGCCGGTTTTCAACCTGTTGATGTGCATATGTCGGAGATGCTGTCGGGCAGCCGCAACCTCGATGACTTCAAAGGCCTGATTGCCTGTGGCGGGTTCTCTTATGGTGACGTCTTGGGTGCCGGTGGCGGTTGGGCAAAATCGATTTTATTTAACCCTTATGCGCGTGAAACGTTTGAGGCCTTCTTTAATCGTGACGACAGTTTTACGCTGGGCGTATGCAATGGTTGCCAGATGTTGGCAAACCTTGCGGATATTATTCCTGGTGCTGAGCATTGGCCACGTTTTGTTACTAATCTTTCGGAGCAGTTTGAAGCGCGTTTGAGCATGGTTGAGGTGCAGGAAAGTCCGTCTATTTTTCTTGAGGGAATGGCGGGGAGTCAGTTGATGATTGCGACTTCCCATGGTGAAGGCCGTGCTGAATTTACCACCGAGGACGATCTGACCGCTTTGCAGGGGGGTGGGAAGGTGGCGATACGTTACGTTGATAACCGGGGTGCGCAGGCTTCACTGTATCCGGCTAACCCAAACGGCTCCCCCGAAGGTATTGCGGGAATCTGCTCTACCGATGGTCGCGTTACCGCATTTATGCCGCACCCGGAAAGAGTCTTCCGTACCGTGCAGCATTCTTATCATCCTGAGCATTGGGGTGAGGACGCCCCTTGGTTGCGTATGTTCCGCAACGCAAGGGTGTTTGCTGACTAATGCCGCACGGCGAATCGCAAAATAACACTATGGTGTAGAGATAAAAAAGCCCGGCATTGCCGGGCTTTTTTATTGCTCAGTAATTTTTTAGCTAACAGAGGGTGGGTTGTCATCTTTGCTCTGCTTGAGGATGCTGGTTGCCAATGAAATCATTGATGAAATATCACTCAGGTTGGCAGGAATGACCAGCGTATTGGCTTGTTTCGCAAGATTGCCGAACTGCGCGACATAATCTTCAGCAATCCGCAATTGCATAGCGGCATTGCCGCCCGGTTCGTTGACGGCAGTGGCAACCTGGCGCAAGGCCGTTGCCGTTGCTTCAGCAATAGCCTTGATTGCATTGGCCTCACCTTCAGCTTCATTGATCTGTTGCCGCTGAACCGCTTCAGACGCTTTGATAACCCGCTGTTTCTCACCTTCAGCTTGATTGATTTGCGCATCACGTTCGCCTTCGGAGTTGAGCACTACGGCGCGTTTTTCACGTTCGGCACGCATTTGTTTTTCCATTGCACTCAGTACGTCAGAGGGGGGATTGATGTTCTTGATTTCATAACGCAGAACCTTTACGCCCCAAGGGTCTGATGCTTTGTCGAGTTCCGATACTACGTTGCCATTAATAGCACCGCGTTCTTCAAAGGTGCGGTCGAGGTCTATTTTGCCGATTTCGCTACGCAGTGTGGTTTGCGCAAGTTGTGAAATGGCAAAATAATAGTCGGTAATACCATAAGAGGCCCGTTCCGGGTCAAGCACTTGCATGTACAGCACACCGTCAACGCCCACTTGCACATTGTCTTTAGTGATGCAGATTTGCTCATCGATATCGAAAGAGGTTTCTTTCAAGCTGTGCTTGTAGGCAGCACGTTCGATGAAAGGAATAAGAATATGGAAGCCAGCGCGCAGAGTACGCGAGTATTTGCCCAGGTTTTCCACCACAAAGGCATGTTGTTGGGGCACGATGATTGCGGTTTTGGCCAGTACAATAACGACCACAACCACAATGGCTAGTGCAACTAAGAAAGCAGTGTTTTCAAGCATTTTTTTATTCCTGTTTTGAGTGTTGCGGCATGTTGTGAACGATCAGGTTTAAGCCGCTGACTTCACTAATACGAACTTCAGTCCCTGCAGAAATATCGGCAGTGCTGCGGTTAATTACCATCCATGTGGAGCCACGGAACTCCTGACGACACTGGGCACCTGCCGCCAAGTCTGATTCAAGCCGGAGCACTTGACCCACCGGTCCTTCAGCGTAATCGGCAACATTGCCACGGATTTTATCGTAGACGCGACCGCGGAATGTCATCATTGTAATCAGTGATAAGGAGCCGAACATCAACCATTGAAGCCACGGTTCCATGACAATGCCAAACAGAACGGTAAGTCCGGTAATTGCCGCAGCAATACCCAGAAAGACCAGATAAAACGCCGCATCTACCACCATCAACTCAGAGCCGAGCAGCACCGCACCCAAAATTATCCATCCCCACCAAGGCATATTATTTCCCAGTTTTAATGTGACTTATGCTTATTGAAGCACTCGCAGTGCCTATTTGTATAGTTGGAAGTGTCAGCCGAGCAGAGTTTGCACTTCAGGGCTGGGTTTTATCCGGGTTTGTGCAGCGCGCTAACCGAGGCACGTTCGCTTTTACTGAGAGTAGGCTGGGCAAAGAACCGTCGCATGCCAATTGCACGCTGCAGGCGCGCTTCGCGCACATAGAGTTGGTACAGCAGATCTTTTATTGCCTCTAACAATACGGCAGCGTCGGTGCGACCAAATACAGGTTTGCTGACGAGAGAGTGTTTGTTATCAAACAGTGTGTCGCTAATGGTATCGAAAGTACGCGCTTCAATATCGAAGATGTTGCGTAGTTCTTCCATATGATTAAACACGCGCATTTTTCCGCCATCACCGAGATCTTTTATAATGGCCTGCATGGTTTGTTTGCACATTATTGCGAACGGTTGCAGCAGTTCATGCTGATAGCAGCCCAATGCATCCACGTAAGGCTTTTTAACCGCAGCAGGCAGATAGCTGAGATTAATCGGATCATCGCTGCGTGGTGTTGGCTGTGTGCTAACGCCGAGCTTGATTTCTGTTTCACCAATCTCAATTACGGCATAGCGCACTAGCAGCGGATTATGACACTTAAGACAGAGAAAGCTGAGTCCGGTAACCGCCGGTTTGCAGGCTTTGATGGCAGCAAAATCCGGACGCGATACAGGAGTCATTGGTGTTTGCATTTGGCAATGCGGGCAGTCGGGGTTCGCTGCCCCGGTCTCGTCACTGATTCTATCATCCGCAAATATTTTCATACGCCCAGATTACCCGAATACACGGCACAAGCAATCGCAAATGTGTGTCGTTGGCCTTTAGCCGGCAAGACTCTTGTACTTGATGCGCTTCGGCGCATCCGCTTCGGCACCAAGACGGCGCTTACGATCTGCCTCGTACTCCATGTAGTTGCCAGCAAAAAACTCGACATGGCTATCGCCTTCAAAGGCAAGAATATGGGTGGCGATTCGATCGAGGAACCAGCGGTCATGCGATATAACGATGGCAGAGCCGGGGAAGTCGAGCAGTGCCTCTTCGAGCGCCCGCAGAGTTTCCACATCCAGATCATTGGTCGGTTCATCGAGCAGCAAGACATTGCTGCCTGCTTTCAGCACTTTGGCAAGATGAACGCGATTACGCTCACCGCCTGATAGTTCGCTAATGGATTGCTGCTGCTGATTGCCCCTGAAGTTAAATCGACCCACATAGGCCCGTGATGAGGTCTCATAAGTGCCTACGGTAATAAGTTCTTGGCCTTCAGAAACCTCTTCCCATACGGTTTTTTTATCATCCAGTGCATGGCGTGATTGATCGACATAAGCGAGTTTGACTGTTTCGCCCAGCTGTATGTCACCACTGTCGGGCTTTTCTTCGCCGGTAATCATTCGGAACAACGTCGTTTTACCGGCGCCGTTAGGACCGATGATGCCAACAATTGCACCCGCTGGAATATTTGCATGGAAGTTCTCAATAAGCAGGCGGTCACCGAAGCCTTTATTTAGGTTGTTAATTTCAATAACCTTGTCGCCGAGGCGGGGGCCGGGTGGAATATAGATTTCGTTGGTTTCCTGACGTTTTTGGAATTGTTGTGAGTTAAGTTCATCAAACTGCGCCATTCGCGCCTTGCTCTTAGCATGCCGTGCTTTAGGCGCAGTGCGCACCCACTCGAGTTCCTTCTTGATGGATTTCTGATGAGCGTCTTCCTGCGTTTTTTCCATTGCTAGGCGCGCCTCTTTTTGTTCGAGCCAGCTGGAGTAGTTGCCTTCCCAGGGAATGCCCTCGCCACGATCAAGTTCGAGTATCCAGCCAGCAACATTATCGAGGAAATAGCGATCATGAGTTACCGCAACCACAGTGCCGGGGTAGTTTTCCAGAAAGTGTTCCATCCATGCCACCGATTCGGCGTCAAGGTGATTGGTGGGCTCATCAAGCAGCAGCATGTCGGGCTCAGATAGCAGCAGGCGGCACAAGGCTACGCGGCGTTTTTCGCCACCGGAGAGCATGCTGATATCGGCATTCCAGTCGGGCAGGCGCAGTGCATCGGCCGCAATCTCCAGCTTATGCTCGATATCCCAGCCGTTTACCGCATCAATTTTGTTTTGCAGTTCGCCCTGTTCTTCGATAAGAGCAGTCATCTCGTCATCATCCATGGGCTCCGCAAATCGGTCGCTTATTTGATTGAAGCGATTGACCAGCTCCATCGCCCCGCCAAGGCCTTCTGCAACATTGCCGCGGACGTCTTTATCCGGATTCAGCTGGGGCTCTTGTGGCAAAAAGCCCACTTTGGTGCCCGGCTGGGGTCGTGCTTCACCCTCGATATCTGTATCGATGCCGGCCATTATGCGCAGCAGGCTGGATTTACCGGACCCATTGAGACCCAGCACGCCGATCTTCGCGCCGGGGAAAAAGCTGAGTGAAATATCTTTAAGAATGAATCGCTTAGGTGGAACTAACTTCGTTACTTGATTCATGACATAGACGTATTGAGCCACTGAGTATTACTCCAATATCTCGGGAAACGGATCCGGCTAACGGGGCTGGGAGGCGCCATTAAGCTGGTGCAATCGCGCTTGTGGACCACGATCTTCCGGATCACCTCAAGCTTGCCGATTATAACCGCAGAAAACTGCGCTCTGGCAGGGTGTTTTCTATTACAATTGCGTCCCCCTTTTTACACTTAAATATATACGGAGTACGGCATGTACAGCGGCGACTGGAACCTTGCAGATTTTGACCCCGAACTGGCTAAGGCAATGGAAGACGAAGCTCAGCGTCAGGAAGATCATGTCGAATTGATTGCTTCAGAAAACTACACCAGCCCACGAGTTATGGAGGCGCAGGGGTCCTTGCTGACCAATAAGTACGCTGAGGGTTATCCCGGGAAGCGTTACTACGGCGGTTGCGAGTACGTTGACATTGCAGAGCAGTTGGCTATCGATCGTGCCAAAGCTTTATTTGGCGCAGATTATGCCAACGTTCAGCCGCACTCAGGTTCGCAGGCCAATGCCGCGGTTTACATGGCGTTGATGCAGCCGGGCGAGACCGTGCTGGGCATGGGACTTGATGCTGGCGGTCACCTGACCCACGGTGCCAAAGTGAACTTCTCTGGTCAGATCTACAAATCGGTGTTGTACGGACTGGATGAGACAACGGGGGAAATTGATTACGACCAAGTGGCAGAACTTGCCAAGGCGCATCGCCCTAGGTTAATTGTTGCGGGTTTCTCAGCGTATGCTCGTGAAATCGATTGGCAGCGTTTCCGTGATATCGCGGATAGTGTTGGCGCCTACTTGTTGGCAGATATGGCGCATGTTGCGGGTTTGGTTGCCGCTGGTGAATACCCAAACCCCGTGCAGATTTCTGACGTTACCACGACTACCACGCATAAAACGTTGCGCGGTCCACGCGGTGGCTTGATTCTGGCAAAGGCTAACGCAGAGATAGAGAAGAAGCTGAATTCAAAGATATTTCCGGGCAGTCAGGGTGGCCCACTGATGCATGTGATTGCCGCTAAGGCCGTATCATTTAAAGAGGCAATGGATCCTGAGTTTAAGGTTTATGCCAAGCAGGTGAAAAGCAATGCTCGTGTTATGGCAGAAACTTTGGCCAGCCGTGGATTCACTATTGTTTCCGGGACCACCGATTGCCATATGTTCTTGATGGATCTCATTGCTAAAGACATCAGTGGAAAGGATGCCGATGCCGCATTGGGTCGGGCGCATATCACGGTCAATAAGAACTCTGTGCCCAATGATCCGCGCTCTCCATTTGTGACCAGTGGTTTGCGTATTGGTACTCCGGCGATGACCACCCGTGGTTTTAAGGAAGAGGAGTTCCGTGACCTGTCGAACTGGATTGCCGATATACTCGATAATCTAGGCGACGCTGCGGTTGAAGAGCGGGTGCGTGAACAAGTGAAAGCCTTGTGCGCGCGTTTTCCGGTATACCGTTAAGCATTCGTTAATTAGACCAGGCCTGAGAGATGTATTGCCCCTTTTGCGGACATGAAGAAACGAAGGTTATCGACTCGCGTTTAGCGGGTGAGGGTCGGCAGATTCGAAGAAGGCGTGAGTGTGTCGCTTGTCACGAGCGTTTCAGCACGTATGAAACATCCGAGCTGGTCGTGCCGAGAATCGTGAAGCGTGATGATTCCCGTGAACCATTCGATGAACAGAAGCTGCGCAATGGAATTGTTCGGGCGGTGGAGAAACGACCGGTCAGCGCTGAAACGGTTGAGGCGATGGTGGCCCGAATTATTCATAAGTTGCAGACAATAGGCGAGCGTGAAATTCCCGCGCGTGAATTGGGCGATTTAGTCATGGAAGAGCTGCGCTCGGTGGACGAAGTGGCTTATGTTCGGTTTGCCTCTGTGTATCGGAGCTTTCAGGATGTTACCCAGTTTGAGGATGAGATCCGCAAGTTGCAACAAATGCCAAGTCCGGCAGCTCGACGAGATCAACTGTCCTTATTGCCGCGTGATCGCGGAGATGGCAAAGGCAAGAAAAAATAATGTCAGCGGGAGACCATACCACTAGCGATCGTGAGCACATGGCGCGCGCTTTGCAGCTGGCAGAGCGCGGCTTGTGCACCGCTGATCCCAACCCTTGCGTTGGCTGTATCATTGTCAAGGATGGCAAGGTTGTCGGTGAGGGTTGGCATCAATTTGCAGGCGAAGCGCATGCTGAAGTGAATGCGCTCGCTGCTGCCGGCAAGGCTGCTCAAGGAGCTGTCGCGTATGTAACCTTGGAACCGTGTTGCCATGTGGGTCGAACCGGTGCTTGCACCGAGGCATTGCATGCCGCAGGTATTTCGCGAGTGGTGTTTGCAGTTGACGACCCTAATCCTAAGGTTGCTGGTAAAGGTGCCGAGTGGCTGCGTCAGCAGGGAATTGAAGTGAGTAGTGATTTGCTGGCTGAGCAGTCAGCTGCTTTAAATGCCGGCTTCTGGTCGCGTATGCAGCGCAAGCGTCCTCGTGTGGTTAGTAAGCTGGCAACGAGTTTGGATGGTCGTACGGCTTTGGCAAATGGCGATAGTCATTGGATTACCGGCACTGAAGCAAGGCGCGATGTGCAAAGGCTGCGTGCATGCAGTTCAGCGGTGCTTACCGGCGTTGCTACGGTATTGGCCGATAATCCGTCATTAAATGTGCGTGCTCCAGAGTATGAAGACTGTAAGCAGCCCTTGCGGGTGATTCTGGATTCCAAGTTGCGCACGCCGACGCGTGCAAAGACTTTGTCGTTGCCAGGCAAGGTGCTGATATTGACCGTAAGCGACGCGCCAGAAAAATCTGCAGCCTTAACTGCTGCGGGCGCTGAAGTCGTGGTGCTTGGTGCGGAACACGGCCGGGTTAGCCTTACGGCAGTATTGGCGCTGCTGGCTGAGCGTGAGATTAACACTGTGTTGGTTGAAGCAGGTGCGATATTGAATGGCGGGTTTTTGCAGCAGGGGCTGCTTGATGAAGTTGTGGTGTATCAGGCTGCGCATGTGTTGGGCGGTAATTCCCACGGTATGTTTGCACTGGATGAACTTAAGGATATGTCGCAGCGACCGTCATTAGCGCTGAATGAAGTTCGTCGCGTTGGCGCAGATTTGCGTCTGAGTTATCGAGTCTTGCCAGCTCAATAATTAATTATTTATTTAGGGCGAGCTTCGGAATTTTTGTGTCGGTCGATTGATAATGTTCTAGATTGTAATTTTGGAATGGTGACTTAAAATAATTGGGTAGGGTGGTTTGTGTTTACAGGAATAGTGAAAGCAGTGGGTCAGATTGTTGCGAAAGATGTTTCGCAGGGTGAAGGCCGACTGCACATTGATACTGGAGACTTGGATATCAGTAATGCCAAGTTAGGCGACAGTATTGCGGTATGCGGTTGTTGTCTTACTGTCGTTGAGCTCTCTGCAACTGGTTTTGCTGCAGATGTGTCACGCGAAACTCTTCAGCTTACGAGCTTAGGTGGGCTTGATGCCGGATCTGCGGTGAATCTGGAGCCAGCGCTTACATTGCAGGAGCCGTTGGGCGGCCACTTGGTTACCGGTCATATCGATGGTATTGGTGATGTGGTGTCGGTTGCCGAGAATGCGCAGTCAATTGCTCTGCAAGTTCGAGTGCCAGAGCCACTGGCCCGTTACGTCGCCAAGAAGGGCTCGATATGCATTGATGGCATCAGCCTTACGGTTAATGACGTAGCCGGTGCAGTTGCCCATTTAACGATTGTTCCGCATACGCGTGAGCAAACTATTATCGCGAACTATGTGTCGGGAACCCGCGTGAATATCGAGGTTGATATTATCGCGCGTTACCTAGAGCGCTTTTCGCAGTACACTTAAACGCATGTTTACCAGAGGTTTATCCTATGTCGGCTGTTAACTCGAGCCCTAATGATGCTGATCTTAACCCCGCGTTTAGCAGTATCGAAGAAATTATTGCCGATATTAGTGAAGGCAAAATGGTTATTATTGTTGATGATGAAGACCGTGAAAACGAAGGTGATTTATTGATGGCTGCCGATTGTGTTGAGCCACATCATGTTAATCATATGGCAACACATGGCCGTGGGTTGATTTGCCTCACTTTGACTCGTGATCGATGCAAACAGTTGCGTTTGCCGCTGATGGTGGATGAGACTAACGAGCAGCACGCCACCAACTTCACACTGTCTATTGAAGCGGTAGATGGAGTAACGACAGGTATTTCGGCGCATGATCGTGCACGCACTATTCGTGCTGCCGTGGCCGCTGATGCCAAGGCGGAAGATCTTATTCAGCCAGGCCATGTGTTTCCGATTATGGCTCAGCCTGGTGGCGTTCTTACCCGTGCCGGTCATACCGAAGCCGGTTGTGATCTAGCCCGTATGGCCGGCCATGAGCCCGCCGCAGTGATTGTTGAGATTTTGAATGATGATGGCACCATGGCGCGTCGGCCTCAGTTGGAACTGTTTGCTGTTAAGCATGGCCTGAAGATCGGCAGTATTGCTGACTTGATTCGTTATCGTCTTGAGAAAGAGCAGTCGGTCGAGCGTGTTTCATCGCAGGCCATTGAAACTGAGTTTGGTGAATTTGAGATGGTTTGTTTTGAAGACCACATTAGTCACAATATGCATCTCGCTTTGGTGAAAGGTGATCTGCAGAACGCCGATGCACCGTTGGTGCGGGTGCATTTACAGGACACGCTCGCGGATGTTGTTGGTGTAAAGCATTCGCAACTGGGCTGGCCGCTGAGAAGCGCTATGCGCAGCATTGCAGAGGCGGAAGCCGGTGTCGTCATTATTCTGCGCTATGAACAATCGGCGCGTCAGTTGGTGCATGATATTGCCGCTTTGGGGAAGAGTGACTCAGTTGATGCAGTTGAGTCGTCAAAAGATGAGGTTGCTGTGTTACGTACCCACGGCACCGGCGCACAAATACTGCGCGATCTCGGCATCACCCGTATGCGCGTGTTGAGTGCGCCGAAACATATGCTGGCTTTGTCCGGCTTTGGCCTTGAAGTGGTTGAGTATGTCGATCATTAGTCTGTTACGTAATATTATTTATTAGAGACATTGAACCTTGAGCGAGACACCAAAAAAACAGCGTTATGCGGCACAAGATTTTGATGTGTATGGCGCACGCTTTTGTATTCTATCGGCCCGTTTTAATGAGGGCATCTGCGATAACCTTGTTGCTGGCGCTAAAGCTACATTACTTGAGTATGGTATCCGCGAAAACGATATCGACGTGGTGCGTGCGCCCGGTGCATTTGAGTTGCCCTTGGCCGCTCAGCATATTGCCTTGAGCCGCGACTATGATGCGATTATTGCCGTTGCTACTATTATTCGTGGTGGCACGCCGCATTTTGAATTTGTGGCGGGAGCATGCACCGATGGCTTATTGCGGGTGACTCTTGATCATCAGCTGCCGCTGGGGTTTTGTGTGTTAACGACTGATGACGTGCAGCAGGCTATCGATCGCTCTGGCGATAATGATGATAACAAAGGTCGTGAAACGGCTTTAGCAACCTTAGAAATGGTGAGTTTGTTTCGCGGAAAACGGCGTTAGATATGGCGATGGTCGGACGCAGTGCTAGTCGCCGCCTGCTTGTTCAGGCGCTCTATCAGCACCAGATTTCAGGACACAATCGCAGTGTATTGCATGAGCAATACATTAACGGTCGGGAAGCGGTTCGTGCCGATAAGCCTTATTTCGAGCTGTTGTTAACAGAAATCATGGTGTCGGTGGATCAGCTCGACCAGCGCATTGCCGTATATGCTGACCGACCAGTTGAGCAAATCGACCCTATTGAACGTGCTGTGCTTTGGCTGGGGATGACCGAGCTTGATTTGCACCCTGATTTGCCGGCCAAAGTCGTGATGAATGAAGCTATTGAACTGTGTAGATTGTTCGGTTCTCAGGATGGCTACCGCTATGTCAATGCGGTGCTGGATAAAGCCGTTAAAGATATCCGCTCTTAACCTGCCGCCTGACAGGAGCCTGCGTATGTTAGCTGAGTTTGAACTGATCGCACGCTGTTTTGACCGCAGCACTGGGCGTGCTTTAGGCGTTGATGTGGGTATTGGGGATGATGGTGCGGTAGTGAGTCTTACTGCCGGTAATAGCTTGGTGGTTGTCACTGATACCATTGTCGCGGGGGTTCATTTCCCTGCTTATACACCGGCTCATGCTGTTGGCTATCGAGCTCTTGCGGTAAACCTGAGCGATATTGCGGCGATGGGTGCGACGCCCCGTTGGGCGAGTCTGGCATTGGCGTTACCTGACGCAGAGGCCGAGTGGGTGGCAGATTTTGCCGCCGGTTTTTTTATGCTAGCCGATGCGTATAACGTTGAATTGATTGGTGGTGATACTGTCAGTGGCCCATTGGTTGCCACTGTCACTGTGCATGGTGAAGTAACGGCAGGTATGGCTGCGTTACGCAGCACTGCATCTGAAGGTGATGCAATTTACGTTACTGGCAATCTCGGTGATGCGGTTGCCGGGCGTTTGTCTGAAGGCGACACGGATGCTGAACGCTATCTTGCCGAACGGTTTCTGTATCCGACCCCGCGGGTTCATGAGGGCTTATCTCTGCGCGGCATTGCTTCTGCGATGATTGATATATCCGATGGGTTGCACGCGGACCTTGACCATCTCTTGCTCGCGAGTGGCCTTGGTGCTGAATTGCGCCTTGATGCTTTACCTTTGTCGCCGCAACTTTTGGACACTGTGGGTCGTGACCAGGCTATTGAAATGGCCTTGTTGGGTGGTGATGACTACGAGCTCTGTTTTACGGTGCCTGCCGGTCAGAATGAGATTTTCCAGGCGTTGGTCAGCAGTTGGGAGTGTCCTGTGGCGCACATTGGCATCACGGTGGCATCTGAGGGGCAGCGCTGGCACGATGGAGCTCAACAATTGTATGTTGTGCCGGATTCCGGCTTCGATCATTTTATGGCTGCTGTAGATGAGCTGCCTGAAGATGCTGGGTAGTGCCATGACTCATAATGAATTAGTGCGAAAGGTATTTCGTGACCCGGTCCACTGGCCAGCCTTTGGTTTCGGGTTGGGTTTGGCGCCGAGGGCGCCGGGTACTTTTGGTTCGTTGCTGGGGCTGCCGATTTGGTGGTTTGCCTGGTCTTATGGCATTACTGCATACCTTTTGCTGGTATTGCTGTTGTTTGTTTTGGGTGTTTGGATCTGTGGCGAGAGCTCAAAACGTCTCGGTGTTCATGATCATGGCGGTATTGTCTGGGATGAAGTAGTCGGTATGACGCTGACCATGACCTTTGTTGAACCGTCCATCATCTCCGCTATATTGGGTTTTGGCTTGTTTCGATTAATGGACATTGCCAAGCCCTGGCCGATTCTGGATATAGATCACAGATTGCATGGGGGTTTCGGAATTATGCTCGATGACGTGCTAGCCGCTGTGTATGCAGGGTTGGTACTTGCAGGCGTTCAATATCTGTTAGTGAACCTGTAAACGGCACCATAACAAAGGCGATCTTTTATGCCACAGGCAACAACCAGCAACTCATCTGAAGTGCCCGAACGCATTGGTAAATATGACATTATCAATCAGATTGGCAAAGGCACTACCGGAAACGTGTATCTTTCTCATGATCCTTATTATGGGCGTGATGTGGCAATTAAGGTTTATCACATCGATGCCGCTGCAGACGGCCGTGCTGCTGAAATTGCCCGCAAGATGTTTTTCAACGAGGCGCATATTGTTGGGATGCTGCAGCACCCAAATATTCTGCCTATCTATGATGCTGGTGAGGAAGAGGGGAAATACTATGTCGTAATGGAGCATGTTCAGGGGGCCCGAACTTTGGGGGCGTATTGTCGTCCTGACAACCTGCTGCCTATAGAGGATGTGGTTAAACTGATTTTTAAGTGCGCTAAAGCACTGCATTATGCGCACAGTCGTGGCTTGATTCACCGTGATATTAAGCCCAATAACGTTATGCTTACATTGGATAACGATGTTCGCATTATCGATTTTGGTATCGCCATAAAAAAAGATTCTGATCTGCCGCAAATAGTCGGTATTGCAGGTTCACCGAGTTACATGTCACCGGAGCAGGTGCAGTCGGCTGAGTTATCTCAGGCATCTGATATCTATTCCCTCGGTGCAGTGCTGTATGAGTTGCTCACTGGCCACCGACCGTTTCGCGGTGCGGATCTAAGCCAGCTGTTAAATCAGATTGTTTATGCGACACCTCCCCCAATACACACTCTTCGAACCGGTATTTCTGAAGGGCTAGAAGAAGTAGTGACGGTTGCAATGCAGAAGGAGCCGAATAACCGTTACCAGAACGGAGCGAAGATGGCTGCTGCAATGACGCGGGTGCATCGCGAACTTCAGCAGGAGTCGGAGCAGCTCGATGCGCAGGAGCATTTTGATATTTTGCGTAGGCTGAGTTTTTTTCACGATTTCTCACAAGGGGAAATTCTCGAGTTGTTGCGCGCCAGTGAATGGCGTGAGTACTTGCCTGACGATGAGATTATTCGCGAGGGTGACCTTGATGATCGCTTTTATGTGGTTATTTCGGGAAACTGTATTGTTGAGACTGAAGGTCGATCAATTGGGCGCCTGCAGGCAGGCAATTGCTTTGGCGAAAGCGGTTACGTTCGCGATGCCAGACGCAGCGCTACGATTCGTTCGGCAGACAACGCCACCTTGCTAACTGTGAGCGCCACGTTGCTCGAGCAGGTATCTGCCGAGTGCCAGTTGCGTTTTACTAAAGTATTTTTGCGAGAATTGATTGAGCGTTTGCAGCGCTAGGGCGCCGCACCTCGCTGAGCCAGGCAGGAGCTAGTTGGGCGCTTCGCCCGCGGATTCAAAGTCTTTGAGTTCACCATCCGTTAAAATTTTGACTTTTTGCTCCGCATCTTTGAGCGCTGCCTGACATTCGCGGCTGAGTTTCACCCCTTTTTCAAAATACTTGAGCGATTGCTCAAGCGAGAGGTCGCCGTCTTCCAGAGTTTCGACAATGCTTTCAAGTTCTTGCAGCGATTTCTCAAGATCAGTCTTCTTAACCACGATGGCGTACCCATTTGTTGTAATAAACCTAGCCTTGCACAGCCACACGCTGTCGTCAATGCACCCCCGTTGGGGCGAAGCCTGCGCCGAAGCCCGCATATTGCACACAGGCTTTTAACGGAGCGTCGCTTTATATAGACTGCAAGCATTGACGGCGCTTAGGGTTAGGCGTCGATTTGTGCGTTAACTTTATGTTCCCCGCGATGCCTGTGTTCCGCAGGTGTTCTAACAGGAACTGCTTGTGCTCAAAAGAGCGTAGGGCGTGAAGCTTTGTGAGTAAGAACTACAGTGCCTCAGACATTGAGGTTTTGAGCGGGCTGGATCCGGTAAAACGGCGTCCGGGCATGTATACCGACACCCAGCGTCCCAATCATTTGGCTCATGAGGTCGTCGATAATAGCGTTGACGAAGCGCTTGCCGGCCATTGTAAAAAGATTGCGGTCACCCTGTTCGCAGACGGTTCGCTGGAAGTTGCCGATGACGGTCGTGGGATGCCGGTGGATATCCACCCGAAAGAAAAAATTCCTGGGGTTGAATTGATCCTTACGCGGCTGCATGCCGGTGGCAAGTTCTCAAATGAAAATTATCAATTTTCCGGTGGTTTGCATGGTGTTGGCGTGTCGGTGGTTAACGCGCTATCCAAGCATATGGAAGTGTGGATTCGCCGCGATGGTCAAGAGCACAATATCAGTTTTCAGGGCGGCGTTAAGAAAGGCAAGCTCGAAGTTGTGGGTAAGGTGGGCAAGGCTAATACAGGCACCACGATTCGCTTCTGGCCAGATTCAGGTTATTTTGATTCAGTAAAGTTTTCCGTAACACGGCTTAAGCATGTCTTGAAAGCAAAAGCGGTGCTATGTCCGGGTTTGTTCGTTAGTTTTTATGATGAGAAAACCAAAGAGAAAGTCGATTGGCATTATCAAGGCGGGCTTGAGCAGTATTTGAGTGAGTCGCTGCAGGGTCTGACTTGTTTGCCTGAAGAACCTTTTGGTGGCAGCTTTTCCAATGAGACTGAAGAAGTTGATTGGGCCTGCGTTTGGCTGACTGATGGCGGTACACCATTGTCTGAGTCATACGTGAACCTAATCCCAACCGCGCAGGGCGGCACTCATGTCAATGGTTTTCGTGCGGGCCTCACTGAAGCGGTGCGTGAGTATTGTGAAGCTCGAAGCCTATTGCCTCGTGGTATTAAGTTGGCTCCTGAAGATGTGTGGGATGGTGTCGCCTTTGTTCTTTCAGGGAAAATGGAAGATCCACAGTTTTCGGGTCAGACCAAAGAGCGCCTGTCTTCGCGCCAGTGCACAGCATTCATTGCCGGCGTTGTAAAAGATGCGCTGGGGCTATGGCTGAATCAGCACCCTGAAACCGCCGACCTTATTGGCGGTAAAGTCATTGCCGCTGCTCAAAAACGTCTTAAAGCCAGTAAGCAGGTTACCCGTAAGAAGATTGTGTCAGGGCCGGCGCTGCCCGGTAAATTAGCCGACTGTACTGCCAGTGATCCCGAGCGCTGTGAAGTTTTTCTGGTGGAAGGTGACTCCGCTGGAGGCTCCGCTAAGCAGGCACGTAACCGTGAGTTTCAGGCGGTAATGCCATTGCGTGGAAAAATTCTGAACACCTGGGAGGTTGATTGTGGCGAGCTATTGGCCTCGCAGGAAGTGCACAATATTAGTCTTGCTATCGGCATGGATCCAGGTGACGAAGATACTTCTAAGCTTCGTTATCACAAGATTTGCATTCTCGCTGATGCCGACTCCGATGGTCTGCATATTGCAACGCTGATCTGTGCCTTATTTGCCCGGCATTTTCCGCAATTGGTGCGTAAAGGTTATGTGTATGTTGCCATGCCGCCGCTATACCGGATCGATGTGGGCAAGCAGGTGTTCTATGCGCTCGATGAAGATGAGCGTCGCGGTGTGATGGACAGAGTCGAAGCCGATAAGCTGCGCGGCAATGTAAATGTTACCCGCTTTAAAGGGCTGGGTGAGATGAGTCCGGGGCAGTTGCGTGTCACCACCATGGCGCCCGAAACGCGCCGCTTGGTGCAGCTTACGGCCAGTGCGGAAGACAATACCGAGCAGGCGCTGGATATCTTGCTCGCCAAGAAACGAGCTAAAGACCGGCGTGATTGGCTGGAGCGAAAAGGCAATCTTGCCGACATTTGATACTTAATATTTCTGTGGATTAACTGGTCCGTAGGCTGCAATTATGACATCTCAAAATCAACTCGACTTCGAAGGTATCGAGCAGGAGTCACTGGCCAGTTATACCGAACGGGCTTACCTAAATTATTCGATGTACGTGATTCTTGATCGTGCATTACCTAACATTGCTGATGGGCTGAAGCCGGTACAACGGCGTATAGCCTATGCGATGAGCGAGCTAAGCCTTAAGTCCACGTCGAAGCCGAAGAAATCAGCTCGTACGATTGGTGATGTGTTGGGTAAGTTTCATCCTCATGGCGATTCGGCCTGTTACGAAGCTATGGTGCATATGGCGCAGCCATTTTCTTACCGCTACCCAATTGTCGATGGTCATGGTAACTGGGGTTCTACCGACGACCCGAAGTCATTCGCAGCGATGCGTTACACCGAAGCCCGTTTAACCCCTTATGCCAATATTCTGCTCAGTGAGTTGGGGCAGGGAACTGCCGACTGGGTGCCGAATTTTGACGGTACCATGACCGAGCCATCGTTGTTGCCAGCGCGTCTTCCAAACCTATTGCTCAATGGTACTACCGGCATTGCTGTAGGCATGTCAACGGATGTGCCGCCGCATAATCTGCGCGAAGTCGTGGGCGCATTAGTGCACTTGTTGGAAGAGCCCAAGGCAACGCTTGCTGTTTTGATGAAGCATGTTAAGGCCCCTGATTACCCCACGGGCGGTGAAATTATCACACCAAAGAGCGAGCTTGCGGAAATTTATAGGACCGGCAACGGTACTTTACGCGTACGCGCGACCTGGGAAAAAGACGGCACTGGTATTGTCATTAATGAGCTGCCGTTTCAGGTCTCCGGCAGCAAGTTATTGGAACAAATTGCCGCGCAGATGCGGGCCAAAAAGCTACCTATGGTGGAAGATCTTCGTGATGAGTCTGATCATGAAAACCCGATTCGATTGGTCATTGTGCCGCGCTCGAATCGGGTCGATATGGATGCCTTGATGAGCCATCTGTTTGCAACCACTGATCTTGAAAAGACTATGCGCGTGAACATGAATATCATTGGGCTTGATGGGCGTCCTACTGTGCGTGGTTTGCGCGAGATTTTGATCGAATGGCTGGAGTACCGCACAGCTACTGTTACCCGACGGTTGGAATACCGACTGGCAAAGGTTGAGGAGCGGCTGCATATCCTTGATGGCTTGTTGATAGCTTTTTTGAATATTGACAAAGTCATTAAAATTATTCGTCAACAAGATGAGCCCAAGCCTGTCTTGATGAAAACCTTCAAGATTACCGAAACGCAGGCTGAATCGATTCTTAATCTGCGTTTGCGCAACCTGGCAAAGCTTGAGGAAATAAAAATTCGTGGTGAGCAGGATGAATTGCAGAAAGAGCAGGCCGCATTAAAGAAACTGCTCGGCAGTAAAGCTAAACTGCGTAAATTGATTCGTAAAGAGTTGCTCGAAGCTGCCGAGGAATGTGGTGATGCTCGTCGCAGCAAGCTGATGGAGCGCGAAGCAGCAAAGGCAATGGATGAAAGTGTTCTGGTTGGTGCAGAGCCGGTCACTGTTGTCTTGTCGCATCGTGGTTTTGCGCGTGCGGCAAAGGGTCATGATATCGATCCGCAGGCATTAAGTTATAAGTCTGGCGATCGTTTTCTTGCTGCAGCGAGAGGCCGCAGTAATCAGTTTGCGGTGTTTATGGATAGCGCTGGTCGTGCCTATAGCCTGCAGGCGCATACATTACCCTCGGCGCGCGGTCAGGGTGAGCCGTTGTCGGGTCGGTTAAAGCCTTCTGATGGCGCCAGTTTCTGTGGCGTGATGATTGGCAATGAGCAAGCCCGTTATTTGGTGGCCAGCGATGCGGGCTATGGTTTTTTCGTTAAGCTCGGTGATCTGCATACCCGTGCTAAGGCCGGCAAGGCTGCGTTACGCGTGGTAGGTGATGGCAAGCCATTGGCGCCAGCATCTTTCGATTCAGAGCCGTTCCCGGGGGAGACTATGGTCGCTGGAGTGAGCTCGACCGGACGCTTGCTCTTGTTCTGGGCTGAGGAACTACCAGAGCTGCCGCGCGGTAAAGGCAACAAGATCTTGGGTATACCAACCAAGAAGTTTAAAGATGGTGAAGAGCGCATGGTTGCTATAGCGTTGCTGAATGAACAAGATAAGCTGGTGGTGCATTGTGGAAAGCGTCATATGACTATTAAGGGTGCGGATCTTGATCACTACTTTGGTGAACGCGGTCGCCGGGGCATGATGCTGCCAAGAAACTATCGTTCGGTAGATCGCCTGAGCGTCGAACGTAAACAGTCTAAAGTGATTGTCGGTGATACAGACTAGGCATTTGTGGTGACGGCGAGCGACGGATCCGGCTGCAATGTTAATCGCCTGTTATATCGCTGGTGATGCCTGATAATTCAGATTTTTTTGCGGCACGCTATTACGTTATACGGGCCTTTGCCTCATCTTCGTCGATAGCCGGTAGATCAATGAGTGTCATGCCAGTGTTGGTATCTTCAAGAGTGACTTCGCTGGCTTCGACATAGTTGCCCTGCATATAGGCTACTCCCAGCTGCCAAAGTATCGCCATGGTGTTCGCATTTTGTACTTGCTCTGCGATCGTCTTTATACCTTTTCCTTGCGCGAGGATATTCATATTCATGATTTTTTCTTGGAGCTCTTTGTCTTTGTGAAGCCCTGGCATGATGCTGCCGTCAAGCTTGATAAAGTCCATTGGCACATGTGATAGGAAACGCAAGGAGTTGTCGCTGCCACCAAAATGATCTAGAGCAAAACTGCAGCCTGCAGAACGTAGTTGCTCGGCTAACGACTGCACCTGACGCAAGTGTACTATCGCGATGCCTTCATTGAGCTGAAAACAAATTTGGTGTGGATCAATGCTGGAATTCTTGAGCGTTTCAAGAATCCATTCTCCGGAGGTTTCGTCAACAACAGATTGCCGTGATAGGCGGATAAAGACCATTTTAGGTTGAGTAGCGCTTACAAATGAAATTGAAGCGCCAATAACCCAACGGTCAATATTTTTGGTCAGGCCGGTGCGTTCGGCGGCTGGCATGAATTCACTCGGAAGCACTGTGTTGCCATCATTGTCAATGATGCGCACAAGTGTATCGTGGACGTTATCGATATCCTCGTTCAGGCTGGCCACAGGCTGATGAATCAGCCGCAGCCGGTTTTCCATTAGGGCAGACCGTATCGTGGCAGACCAAAATTCATCGGCCTCGAGGGTCTGTTGTTTATCCATAGTGATTTGGCTAACTTGCACCGCGTTACCACCTGAGTCTCGCGCGGCTCGGCAGGCAATCTCAACATCGATCAGAAGGTCCTCGATAGGCGTCTCTGCGCTATCGATTTCCAGTAGGCCGATAGAGCAGGTCAGTGTGGTCGATCGATCTTCGTGCTCGAAGACTTTTTCTGCCAATGCTTTACGCAGCTGCTCAGCCCATTTTTCAACCTCAGCCATGCTGCCTCGTTCGATAATAGCGGTGAACTGAGTGCCACCAAAGCGCCCATATAAGTCCTGTGTTTGCATATAGTCAGACAGCACTTGTGAAAACTGAATCAAGATCTGTTCGGTTCCAAGCAAGCCGATATCTTCATGCACATTGGAGAATTTATCTGGGCGCAGGTAGATGATTGCCCGCACGCCACCTTCTAACGGTTCACTGATGCGTTCGTTGGCTTTCGAGAGGAAATAATGACGATGATAGAAGCCGGTTACAGGGTCTCTCTGTATGGAGCTTTCGAGCAGTTCCTCCGGCACCTGATCCGCAGCGCTTTGAATGGCAACAATTGCCCGCACTGCAGGCTCATTATCAAAGCTTACGGCTTCAAGTAGCAGTTCTAATCCGAAGTGTTTTTTATCTTGCTTACAGCCATTTATTCGTAGCTTGCTGTTATCCCATTTATTCTTTAGGCAGGCAGCCAGCGCGCCACGCAGCACCTGCTGGTCATCTTCCGCAAACAGATCCATCGCTGGTGTTCCGATTAGATTGTCTTTATTCGCACAGCCGAACATTTCGATCCATGCTGGATTTGCAGCAACAACAATACCTTCCTGAATATCCGCGATTGCTTCGGTCACACCTTGCGTTAGGTTGTGTAGTTCTTGTTTGTAACGCTTTGCCGACATCATGACATCTTCAAAGCCATGTTCAAGATCAAAGGAGCGCAATTCGCGTTCGAATACAAATACCAGTCTTTCTGTATTGCCTAGTGAAACGACATCTCTCGCACCCACCCGCATTGCATCAGTAATTGTGGTTTCGTTTACCAGATCGCTTACTGCAATAACCGGTGTTTTAGGGCAGTGTTGTTTTGCGATATTGCAGGCGGTCTGTAAATCTAGGTTAGCCTCATCAGCAAATATCAGAATAACCTGAGGGGTATTTTCGACCACAGCATCTTTGAGGTGTTGTAAGGCAGAAATGCGTCGGCAATGCACCGGATGCCGGGCACCCCGCAATATGGAATTAAGAACCTCAACATTGTCATCCTCGAGGGCCAAAACGATCAAAGAGACATTTGACGATTTGTTCAACGCTTTGTTCCTGAGTGCATGGGTGCTTTACCGGGGCGGGTGAATAATCGGAGTATCCGTTCTCCTGTCTGAAATTTTATCGATATGTCTGTTTTTTACTGTGACTCGTATCAGAAATTGTGAAATCGTTCACCTTATGTAAGGTGAGCAGCTGACGGTGTTATGATTGCAGTGTTGGGGATAATGGTCAATTGTTGATTTGCAGCAAGCCGCCTCCGACATAATCTTTTTTCTATTCTGGACAATACCCGGATGTTTGTTTTGCAGTTTCGGGCGTTCGGTATTAATGTGCGCCTCTTAATATGGGCTGCATAGCGGTTTAATAGTAGGCATTTTCATGGCAAATTACAGCACTAGCGACTTCAAGTCGGGTCTCAAAATTCTTATAGATGGTGACCCATGTTCAATTATTGACAATGAGATTGTGAAGCCTGGCAAAGGGCAGGCATTTAACCGTGTAAAAATACGCAATCTGAAGACTGGGCGTGTGGTTGATCGCACCTATAAGTCGGGAGAATCTGTTGAGGCTGCTGATGTAATGGAAACAATGATGGAGTTTCTATATAGCGACGGTGAGATGTGGCACTTTATGGAGCCCACTAGTTTTGAGCAGTATGCTGCAGATCAAGCGTGTGTTGGCGATGCAAAGCTGTGGCTCAAAGAACAGGCGGTTTGCACAGTAACGTTATGGAACAGCGATCTGCTGATGGTCGAGCCGCCAAAGTTTGTGGAAATGGCAGTCGTCGAAACTGATCCCGGCGTTCGGGGCGATACCGCATCCGGCGGCGTCAAGCCTGCAACTCTTGAATCCGGGGCTGTTGTTCGTGTGCCGCTGTTTGTGGAGCAGGGCGAAGTTATAAAGGTTGATACCCGCAGCGGTGAGTATGTTTCGCGGGTTAAATAACCACTGGTCGTATTTTTACATCGGCATTATGCGGAAGACGTATGTGAGAAGTCTTCGGATACCCAATATTAGTAAGTGTCGATCAGTTCTGATCGGCATTTTTGTCTGTAGCGGTTTGTAGAGCTAGCGTCTCACTGATCTGCTGGTAGCCTTCGCAGCCCATAATGACTCTGTCGATACCAACGGCGACCCCTGAGCAATCCGGCAGACCTGTTTTAAGTGCATTTAGCAGAGCCTCATCTATTATAGGAACTGGCACTCCCGCAGCTGCTCGGATCTTTTGATCATTCACAAATCGTTGCCGCTGTTCCTGCGAGTCGGCGAGTTCGTGAAAGCCATTGGCCAGTTCATAGCCCCGATAATAGATTTCGAAACGCTCCGCTGTACCAGGGAACTCATCACTGAGCCTTGCCAGCAGTGATTGCTCGGCGGGGTAATGGGTTATTACAGTAAGCGTTTCAGGTGGTAGCTTTGGTTCAATATGAAGGCTCATTAGTAGATCAAGCCAGCCTTGCCGGTCATCTCCAAGAGCTTTGCGCAGATCAGGCGAGAGCTGATCTGCCAATGTGCTCATCGCGTAATCAGCGAGTGTCTCGGCCGACGCGTTAAGCGGGTCAAGTCGGGTGGTCTCACGGAATAACTCTCTGTACTGCTGCTGCTCAACTCGGCTAACGGGGTGTGGACTTTCACTAGCAAGATGGGTAATAAAGTTGACCGTGTCAGTGATAATCTGTCGCAAACCAAAGTTAATGCGATACCACTCAGCCATCGTAAATTCAGGGTTGTGCCGGCTGCCGGCCTCACCATCGCGAAACACCCTGCCAATCTCGAAGATATCGCCGCTGCCTTGGGCGAGCAGTTGCTTCAACGCAGATTCGGGAGATGGCCTCAAAAACAGCTTGTTGCCAGTGCCGATACAGTTGACATGCGGGTCGGTGACCGCAAAATTGCTGAGTATGGGTGTTTCCACTTCGAGCACATTTTGCGCCATAAAGTAGGCTCTTGCGTCACGCAGGTATTTGGCCCTAATCTCCAGTCGTTGGCGCATTCCGCTGCGCATTTAGTTCAGCGTACCGATGCGCTCTCCAACTCGTAAGCTGGTGCCAGCTTCCAGCCCTTGTTCCCAGCGCAGCTGCTCCGGGCCAGCAAGAAAGATGACGGTGGAGCCGAGATTAAAGTGGCCCAGATAGTCGCCTGTCTTATAAGAGGTGTGCGGATCGCTTTTGGTGTGCAGGAAATGATGACCGTTTTTGCGGATGTGTTGCGGAATTTCGCCACCCCAGGCAGTGGTTATGCTGCCAACATTTAAAGCGCCGACCATAATAACGGCGAATGCGCCGCTCTCTCCGTTAAATATCTGGATAAGCCGTTCGTTTTCGGCATACAAGCTCTGCACCTGAGCGGTAGTGGCCGCATTGACAGAGAGAAGGCCGCCGGGGACATAAATTGATTCGGTGAGTGTTCCTGCTATGGGCATATGAATGCGATGGTAGTTATAAGGCGCGAGATACACCGTCGCGAAGCTGCCATTTCTAAAAGGCTGGGCGGCAAGATCCGAGCTTGCGAACAACTGCTCGACCGTATAGTCAATACCTTTTGCTTGAATGAGTTTTGAACCGTGGATCAGGCCTGATTGGGCGAGCGTGCCATCTGCCGGGGAGCACACAGCACCGTGACTTTCATCAATTGGTCGTGCGCCATCTTTAAGTTTGCGTGTGAAGAATGCATTGAAGCTTCGGTAGCTGCTAGGATCTGGGCTTTCCGCATCTGACAGCCTGACCTTATAAAGTCGAATAAAACTGTTGATAAGCAGGCTCTTTAGTAAAGAATTCTCTGACAGAGCGGCGCGACGTACAATCTTGCCCATGAACGCAGCTGGCAGGAGTCGTTGCAGGCGCACCAGCAGGCTTTCTTGAATTGGCTTTTTCATGATTACTGTGTTGTTTTTTCCATCGTCATTGCCAGATGAGTTCATCATCGGGCATCCGTTTCTTCGGTATTTGCAGTGGATTAGAGGCTATCATGGCGACTTGTGGTTGCCTGGGCAAGCCCGAGTCCTGCTTGCGGCGGCTATCTTACATGCAGAACAGCGTTTGTTTGATAGGTTTCTATTCGAAGAGTTTTGATTGAGTAAGCTATGGATTATGCATTTCAGTACCCGGAAGCATCGTTAACAGTCGGTGCAGCCATTGAAAGCGTTGCCTCGCATCTGGCTGCAGCCCCACTTTGGTATGGCCACGGCACTGACAATCCTGATGATGAAGCCGCGTGGTTAGTGGTTCACATGTGCGGCATCAATTACCCAATCCCCGATGGCGCATACGCAAAGCCGGTGACTCCACAGCAGTTGCAGTGCATCGATGAGTTGCTGAGTCGACGGATTACAGAAAGACAGCCATTGCCGTATTTGCTCAATGAGGCCTGGTTCGCGGGTTTGAAGTTTTTTGTCGATGAGCGGGTGCTGATACCGCGTTCCCCTTTCGCCGAATTAATTGCCGAGGGCTTTCAGCCCTGGCTCGGTGATATAGAGCCCCGACGCATTTTAGAAATTGGCACTGGCAGCGGGTGTATCGCCATTGCGTGCGCGCTGGCCTTTCCGGATGCTGAGGTGGTGGCCACCGATATATCCCCGGATGCTCTGGCGGTAGCCCGCCAGAATGTTGCCCGGCATCAGCTTGAGGATCGCGTGCAGTTGCTCGAGGCGGACTTGTTTAATGGTGTGCCGGGAAAATTCGACCTAATTGTTACCAACCCGCCGTATGTGCCGGTTGAGGCCGCCAACAACCTCCCCGAGGAATATAATCATGAGCCTGTGCTTGCGCTTAAATCCGGCAATGATGGCCTGGACGCTGCCCGGGGCATACTTCGCGACAGTGCTGCTCACATGCAGTCGCACGCCATATTGTTTCTGGAGGTGGGCGCTCAGTGGGACGCATTGGACAGGGCTTGTCCCGAATTACCCTTTATGTGGCTGGAATTCGAGCATGGCGGCGAAGGCATTGCTATGATTGCAGCTCAGTCTCTAGTGACAGCTAATCGGTAGCTGTTAGCGTTACGGATTTTTGTGTTCGTAACAGTAATTTACGAAAAAGGCACGCACATGGCGGGTAATTCAATAGGACAGTTGTTCAAAGTGACCACTTTCGGTGAGAGTCATGGTCCCTCGCTGGGCGCCATTATTGATGGTTGTCCTCCCGGAATGGAGTTGTCGCCTGAAGATATTCAGCCGGATGTTGAGCGTCGCAAGACGGGTAAATCGCGACACACCAGCCAGCGGCGCGAGCCCGATACCGTTAATATTTTGTCGGGAGTTTTTGAAGGTGTGACCACCGGAATGCCGATTGGCATTGTGATTGAGAACACCAACCAGAAGTCGAAGGACTATAGCAAAATTAAAGACCGGTTCAGACCCGGGCATGCTGATTATACCTATCAGATGAAGTACGGCGTCCGTGACTACCGTGGTGGTGGTCGATCATCCGCCCGTGAAACAGTTATGCGAGTGGCGGCGGGTGCCGTTGCCCGCAAGTATTTGCGCGAGAAGCTAGGCATTGAGATTCATGCATGGTTGGCTCAGTTGGGCCCTATCAAACTTGATTGTGTCGATATCAGTACCGTCGATGACAATCCTTTTTTCTGTGCAGATCCGTCGCGGGTTGCCGAGCTTGAAACGTATATGGATGCATTGCGTAAAGAGGGTGATTCGGTTGGCGCACGCGTGAATGTTATTGCTACTCGTGTGCCTGTCGGTCTGGGCGAGCCTGTATTTGACAAGCTTGATGCTGACATTGCGCATGCAATGATGGGTATTCAAGCAGTGAAGGGCGTGGAAATTGGTGATGGGTTTGCGGTGATTGAACAAAAAGGTACGGAGCATCGCGATGAAATGTTCCCGGCACCTGATGGTTTCGATGGAAATGCTGCTGGTGGCACCCTCGGCGGGATATCCTCTGGTCAGGATGTTTTTGTAAGCGTTGCATTGAAGCCCACATCGAGCATTCGGTTGCCGGGCAAAACTGTGAACGTGTTGGGCGAGCCGGTCGATGTAGTGACTACCGGGCGGCATGATCCTTGTGTAGGCTTGCGGGCAGCGCCGATCGCTGAGGCGATGTTGGCCATTGTATTGCTGGATCATTTCCTCCGTCAGCGCGGGCAAAATGCTGATGTGAAGCCATCTACGCCGGATATCATGGCGCAAAAGTAACGCGATAAGCCCTTGGGCTGGCGCTAATTAATCCCATATTCTTACGCGGCTTAGTTGCAAGCGCAGGCTTACGGGCAGTTTTCTACAGATTTATACAGGTTTTAGAGCAATGAAAGATAAAGTGAATGTGGCGGTAGTGGGCGCAACCGGAGCGGTTGGCGAAGCTATGATCCAAATTCTGGAGCAGCGGGATTTTCCGGTTGGCAAACTGGTGCCTTTGGCCAGTGAGCGTTCATTGGGCAAGCGGGTTGAGTTTCGTGGTAAGCATATTTCGTGTGAGTTGCTCGATGACTACGATTTTTCATCGTGCGATATTGCATTGTTCTCAGCGGGTGGCAGTGTCTCTGAACAGTTCGCACCGATTGCCGGTGCGGCTGGATGTGTTGTTATCGATAACACCTCGTATTTTCGGAGAGAAAAAGACATTCCTTTGGTTATTCCTGAAGTAAACCCGGAGGCAATCAAAAACTATGCGCCTGCTAATATTATTGCGAACCCCAATTGCTCAACCATTCAGATGCTGGTGGCGTTAAAGCCTATTTATGATGCGGTGGGTATTACCCGTATAAATGTTGCGACCTATCAAGCTGTTTCTGGAGCAGGGCGCAACTATATGGAAACGCTGGCAACGCAGACCGGAGCGCTAATGAACGGCCGTGATGGCAATCCTGCAGATGGGTCAAAGCGTATTGCGTTTAATGTGATTCCTCAGATCGATGTTTTTATGCAGAATGGTTACACCAAAGAAGAGATGAAGATGGTTTGGGAAACCCAGAAAATTTTTGCTGACGACAGCATTCAGGTGAATCCGACCTGTGTTCGTGTGCCGGTATTTTTTGGTCACTCGGAAGCAGTGCATATCGAGACCCGCGATAAAATTTCGGCGGCCGATGCCCTGGCATTGCTCGAAAAAGCGCCGGGTATTACCGTTATTGATGAGCGTGAGTTGGGCGGCTACCCAACTCCGGCTGAGGAGGCTGTGGGTCAAGACCCCGTTTTTGTAGGGCGTGTTCGTGAAGATATCTCGCACCCTAAAGGCCTGAGTTTGTGGGTGGTCGCGGACAATGTGCGCAAGGGCGCAGCCCTGAACAGCGTTCAAATCGCAGAGATTTTGGTCAGAGATTATTTATAGGCTATAGTTTATATTGTAATTTCGTGCACTTAGTTTGGATTTATAGACCAAATTCATGATACTTCTTGGCTCCATTTATTAACTTTTTCTCCTGAATATTCCGGGAACGTAGATATGCTGCGCAGTCTGATTGCCTTAGCTTTTATAATTTTTCTTTCATTTTCGACGGTGGTATCCGCCTTATCTGTCGGCGAAATTGAACTGGGTTCTTCACTGAATCAACCGTTCAGCGCGGACGTGGTATTGGCTGCGTCTAAGCCTGAAGAGATTGAGACCGTGACTGCGTCTCTCGCCTCTCAGGAAGCCTTTGATAATTACGGTCTGGATCGGCCGGAGTTTTTGCGTGATATCACCTTTAGTGTAAGGCGCACCGGTCCACGCGATGCGGTCCTTGAGTTGCGTGGCTCACTCCCGGTGCTCGAGCCGTTCCTTACGCTGCTGGTTAAGTTCAGCTGGTCGTCGGGTAATTTGTTGCGCGAATACACCGTGCTGCTGGACCCCCCCGTATTTGATGCGCTTGTTAATGGTGCTCCGGTGAAACAAGCTGTGATTTCTGCGCCAGTGTCTGCGGCTACCCCGGAAGTAAGCTCTCAGGCTGTCGCCGCTCCAGTTATTCCGGCAAGCACTGCACAGAATCGTGCCGCACCTGCCAGGGTAAGCCGTCAGCCTCAGTATTCGGGTGAGACCTATGGTCCGATCCGCAATGGGCAATCTCTGTGGGCTATCGCTGATCGCGTTCGTGCTGGCACTGATGCCAGCGTAAACCAGATGATGGTGGCCTTGTTTCGTGCAAACCCTGAAGCATTTATGGGCAATATTAATCGTCTGAAAGCGGGTTCAGTTTTGCGCGTACCTGCCGCACCGATGGACGGCGTAAGTCGGAGTGAAGCAACTGCTGAAGTTGCTGCCCAGAAAGAAGCTTGGCGCAGCGGAGGTAGGGTGAGCCCTTCTCCGGAGGTTTTGGCACAGCCTGCGCAGTTGAAGTTGGTTGCCCCTTCTGCCAGTGCCGCTAGCGGTGACGGTGTTGCAGCACCTGGCCCCGCGGAGAGTTCTGATGCACAGAGTGGCGAAATCGCTGCTTTACGTGATGGCCTCGAAGAAGCTCAGCGTTTGCTGCAGGTTCGTGATGCCGAGTTACAGGCTTTGCAGCAGCGTTTAGCTGAGCTGGAAGGCAGCCTGCTTGCCGATAGCAGGGCTGGCAACTCAGCCATGGTGGAAGAACTGCCTATTAATGACTTCGCCGATGATGCAGAAAGCTTGCCCGGTGTGGATGCCACAGCATTGGCTGTTGAGACTGATGCAGAGGTGGCAGAGGTTTTTGAAGAGGTCCCTGCTGACGCTGCTGTCGTTCCATCGCCCAATAGTGGAAGTTCAGCAACCGGCACTTTACTGGGCGTGTTGGGCAGCATCTGGTTGTGGATCGGTTTGGCTGTTGTCATCGTCGTTGGTCTCGTGTTCTTTCGCAGTAAGAAAGCAGCGCCTGCTATAGGGTCTTTGTTTGATGAGAATGAGGTGACCGCCAAGACTGTTGAAGACCGCGGTGCCCCAATAGCGCAGGCCTTGCCTGAAGGCTTTAAACCATTGTCTACCGATTCATCAATAGTGGTAGAAGAAGGTCTGTCCGAAGAATTTTTAAAACAACCTATTGATAGTCCTGAGTCGGACCGCTATGGGGATTCTGGCAACAGCTCTTCTGAGTTTAATCAGTCTGGCGATCTGAATGACGATGGTGCCCCCTTTGAGAAGACAGGCAGCAGTGAGACAACTATTAATCTGGATAGCTCTGACCCGATTGCCCAAGCAGATTTTCATCTGGCCTATGGTCTTTATGATCAGGCTGCAGATATTCTTCAAAAGGCACTGGAAGGCGAGCCCGAGAACAAGATAGCGAGACTGAAATTGCTCGAGGTTTATTTTGTCTGGGAGAACAAGGAAGGGTTTATTGGCGAAGCCCGCACACTTCATCAGCAGATTGGCGGCGGAGCGAATACCGATTGGACTAAAGTGGTCATTATGGGTAAGCAGATTTGCCCAGAAGATGTTTTGTTCGAGGGCCAAAGCGAAGGCGTTGGTAGCTCTCAAATTCTTGACATTGAGCTAGATTCGACACCTGCTTCTGACGAGTTAGATATGAATCTGGGCGAAGCCGCTGACGAAGGTTTGGATATTGATTTTGGCAGTAATGACGATTTTCAAGAAGAGGAGGTAGCGTTTGATTTCGATGGTGAGGGCAGTGATGCGCCAACTTTGGAAACGCCGACTATCGAAGTTCCGGGCTCCGAGTCGCCTACTATGGAGATGCCGGGTGCCGAATCCCCAACCCTGGAAACGCCAACTATTATCATGCCCACAGTATCTTCTGACTCGGGCTCGATCAGTCTGGATGATCTGGATATTGACCTAGGTGATTTAGATGAGCTCTTAGCTGCTGATGATTTAGCGGCCACTCAAAGTAATCTTGTGGATGAACTAGCGGCTGATGACCCCGATGTTGTCGACGACACCATGACGATGATTGTTGGCAAAATCGATATTTCTGAGGTATCGCCTGAAGCATTAGCTAATGCTGATGCTTCAGCAGAGGGTGGCGGTAGCGATGTTGGCACAAAGCTGGATTTGGCTCGTGCTTACATTGAAATGAGTGACCCGGATGGCGCCCGCAGCATTCTTAATGAGGTGCTGGAAGAAGGTGATGCATCTGCACAGGATGAAGCGCGGCGCCTATTGGAACAGCTCAATTAGGTCTGAATATTCGTTCGTTCCCGTTTAAATAAGCCACTAATGGGCGACATGTCTTCTGCAACGCATACCCCTGAGATTGATTCACTGTATCGCATCGCTGTTGGTTTGGAATATGATGGCAGTGCTTATAACGGTTGGCAGATGCAGCCGCACGCACCCAGTATTCAAGCGAGTCTTGCCGAAGCTGCTTCAGTGGTTGCCGCCGAGCCAATTGCCGTGATCGGTGCCGGTCGCACCGATACCGGTGTGCATGCAACCATGCAAGTTGCGCATTTTGATACCCGTGCACGCCGCGATCCGGAGTCCTGGCGTCGGGGCATTAACAGTAATCTTCCTGCCGATATAAATGTGCACTGGGCGCGCGCAGTGCCCGACACATTTCATGCCCGGTTTACTGCGGTATCCCGCGCATACCGTTACCTGATTCTGAACAGAGTTAGTGGCTCAGCATTAGACCGCAAGCACGCGTGGTGGGTGAGAGAGGCACTGGATGTTGTCAGTATGCAGGAGGCAGCGACTCATTTGCTCGGCAAGCACGATTTCAATGCGTTCAGGGCAGCTTCCTGTCAATCCAACTCAGCAGTCCGCACCATATATGAGCTAAGTTTGCGCCAGAATGCTTCATGCATCACGCTGGATGTTCGCGGCGATGCGTTTTTACACCATATGATTCGCAACATTATGGGTACTCTGGTTAAGGTAGGCGCTGGAAACGCATCTCCGGATTGGGTGGCTGAGCTTCTGGCAATGCGCGACCGCAAGCTTTCGGGGGTTACAGCACCTGCGCATGGGCTGTATTTTGTTGATGTGATTTATCCTAAAGAGTTTGGTCTGCCAAGCTCCGCGGCAAATGTTTCTCCGCTTACTGGCGATTTACTCTTCTAAATATTGCGATATTGCGGTTTTTTTTGAATTTCGTTCTAAATACCGCCGAACAGTGGTGAACAGTAGCGCCGACTCGTTTATTATTCGCGCATGAGTTGGTTTGAAAAAATACTGCCGTCGCGTATTAGCCCTGAGAGCCGCCGTTCAAGTCGTTCGGTGCCAGAGGGTATCTGGCAGAAATGCCCCATTTGTGGGGCTCAGTTGTATCGCGCTGAACTCGAACGCAATATGTTCGTTTGCCCTAAGTGCAGCCATCACATGCGTATTAATTCTCGTCAGCGTCTGGGGTATTTTCTTGACCCAAACACAGGGCGTGAAATAGCTGGCAATTTGTCTCCGCGTGATCCACTGAAATTCAAAGACAGCAAAAAATACAAAGACAGAATTATTGAAGCCCAAAAGAAAACTGGCGAGAAAGATGCTTTGATCGTAATGACCGGTTTACTAAAAGGGCAGCCGGTAGTTGTGTGTGCTTTCGAGTTCTCATATATGGGTGGTTCGATGGGCTCAGTAGTTGGCGAGAAGTTTTCGCGTGCGGCAAAACACGCTCGTGATAATCGAATGCCATTGATTTGTTTTGCTGCCAGCGGCGGTGCACGTATGCAAGAGGCGTTGTTCTCGTTGTTGCAAATGACAAAAACCAGTGTGGCGTTAGCGACATTGAGTGAGGCAGGTGTGCCGTATATATCTGTGCTTACTGACCCTACTACCGGTGGCGTATCTGCAAGTCTCGCGATGCTGGGCGATATCAATGTTGGCGAACCGCGGGCATTAATTGGTTTTGCCGGCCCTCGGGTTATACAGCAGACAGTTCGTGAAACCTTGCCTGAAGGTTTTCAGCGCAGTGAGTTTCTGCTTGAGCATGGTGCGATTGATCTCATTATTGACCGGCGCAATATGCGTGATGAGCTTGCCTCATTGCTGGGTAAACTTACGAAGCAGGCCGCTCCGGCCCCTGCTGGCTAATGTCTCAGCGTTCTCTGGCAGAGTGGCTTTGCTGGCAGGAATCACTTAATCCTCTCGAAATCGATCTTGGACTTGATCGCGTCCGCCAGCTTGCAGAGCATCTAAACCTAAAGCCTCCTGAGGGGTCTGTGTTTCTGGTTGCGGGGACCAATGGTAAAGGTTCGGTTGTTAGCGCTTTGCATGCCGTATGTTATGGGCAGGGCTTAAAAACGGGTACCTACACTTCTCCCCATTTACTTCGTTACAACGAGCGCGTTTGCGTGTCGGGAAAGCCCGTAGCCGATCAGCAGTTTGTCGATGCCTTCGAGGCAATCGAAGCTGTCCGCGGGGAAGTTCCGCTTACCTACTTTGAATACGGGACACTGGCAGCCTTTTGGATTCTTTCCCGGGTCCCGGTCGATGTTTGGATTATAGAAGTTGGTTTAGGGGGACGCCTTGATGCGACCAACGTTATTGAGCCTGATTTTAGTTTAATTACTACTATCGACTTTGATCATCAGTTGTTTTTAGGCACTACATTAGCTGAGATAGCGCGTGAAAAAGCGGGCATTTTTCGCAGAGCTGGATACGGCTTTTTTGGTGACCCCAATATGCCGGCTACGATTGCCGATGTCGCCGATGACTTGAAAGCTGATTTGCATAGGCAGGGTGTTGATTTTGGTTTTAAGCTTGACGCTGCATCCTGGTCATTTTGGAGCGCTGGTGTCGAGATGAAAGGCTTGCCCTTGCCAGTGGGTTGCCCGCAGGTTCAGTTGCAGAATCAGTCATTGGTTCTAGCCGCTATTGAAGCATGGCGTCCAGGGTTGCTCGACGATTCAGTCGCGGTTGCCAGAGCTCTGGCAGATTCTATTCCTGCCGGACGTTTTCATAGGCTTGCTACAGACGAGGCCGGAGGCGTAAGGAAGAACTTGGAATGGGTGCTTGATGTGGGGCATAACCCACAGGCATTGAGGGCGCTGATAGAAGGCATGAATGGCTTGCCCCCGTGTTCCCTGACGGCTGTTTTGGGGATGCTGGCAGATAAAGACGTGGGGGCAATCGTTGAAGCCTTTGCGGGGCGAGTCGATCGATGGATTGTGACCGATGTCAGCAGCGTTCGTGGGCAATCGGCCAGCGCATTATCGGAAAAGCTTAATGCTTTGGGGGTAGACGCTTATATTGAACCAATCCATGCAGCGGCATTCGCTCAAGCTGTCGAGACGACACCCGAAGGGGGGCGTATTTTGGTTTTTGGGTCATTTTTTGTTGTCGGTCCGGCCATGCAATGGCTCGGGATGTTGTAAAATGTGGGTCGAGTATCTCGCTGGCTCTAACCCGGGTCGGTTTTGTGCGCTAGAGGCTGCTGCCATGACACCGACTATTTGGGCGCATATTTTTTACCGGAGCATCTTTTAGATGGATCGAAGTTTGCTGGAACGCATGATCGGAGCCACAGTGCTGGTGATTCTGCTGGTGATTCTGGCGCCAGCTTTGCTGGATGGCCGGCAGTCTCAAGGTCGGCCGTCCGATACTTCTGACATTGATATTCTTGGCACTGCTGAGCAGCAGGATCCGATCCGCATCGCGACAATACGATTGAACAGTCCGCCCCCCGATGTTCAGCCAACGAAGACTCAAGTTAAGAAAAAAAAGCCGGTATCCGCTGTTGTGCAATCGCCTAAGTTGGCTCCGGCTGCTGCAAAGCCTGCGGCAACTCGGCTAACGGAGGGTCAGTGGATGGTGCAGTTGGGGAGTTTTTCCGGTGAGACGAATGCCGAAACTTACGCAGCAAAGGTAAAGTCTGCCGGTTTTCCTGCCTTGGTGCGCTCGTTCCGTTCCGGTGGTAAGACAATGTACCGTGTGCAGGTAGGCCCGAGGGGCGACCGAGCGGGGGCAGAAAAGCTGGTCAGTGCGTTGAAAACAGCGGGCTATAAGGGTGTTGTGATGCCGGTTGAATTGTAGAGCGTGGCAGACTGAGAGAATATTGTGATTGTGATCGATTATGTATTGCTGGCCATTGTGGCAGTTTCTGCTGTTATAAGTCTTTTTCGCGGCTTTGTGAAAGAGGCTTTTTCACTGGTTAGTTGGCTGGTAGCGATTTGGGCGGCCACCCGGTTCGGCCCAGAGTTTGGTGAATTGATTGCCAGTGGAATAGATTCGCTAACTCTGCGGGCCTGGCTCGGTAGGGCAGCGCTGTTGGTTGCGGTATTGTTCGCCGGAGGGCTGGTCAGTTGGGTGGTTTCAAAATTACTCCACAGCACCGGTCTTAGCGGCACAGATCGCGCAGTCGGGATGGTATTTGGATTGGCTCGCGGTATTGTTCTGGCGGCAGTGTTTGTATTGCTGCTCGACTTCGCAGAATTCTCCGAGAGTTCTTGGTGGACGGGGTCCAAGCTGATACCTTATGTGTCCCCTGTAGCTGTGGTTGTTTCAGACCTTACAGAAGACGGCATTGAATACCTGGATGTAGATCAGGAAGGAATTATCGACTCGGCTTCGAAGAAAGCCGGCGATATGCTCGCTCCATAACGTTAATTGTCACCTTAGGGCTCGCTTGTGTGTGGAATAGTTGGAATTGTTAGTCAGCAACCGGTCGCTCAGTCAATTTATGACGCGCTAATTGTGTTACAGCATCGTGGGCAGGATGCCGCGGGCATCATGACAGATGCAAACGGCACGTTGTATACGCGTAAAAGCAAAGGTCTGGTCCAGGATGTTTTTCATCAGCGCCACATGAGTTTGTTGCGTGGAAACATGGGCATTGGTCATGTGCGCTATCCTACGGCGGGCTGGTCGAGTCTTGCCGAAGCTCAGCCTTTCTATGTGAACTCACCGTACGGTATCTGTCTTGCTCATAATGGTAACCTGACCAACACCAGCGAGTTGCAGGATATGCTGGTGAAACAGGACAAGCGCCATTTAAATACCGGCTCCGATACTGAAGCATTATTGAATGTCTTTGCGCACGAGTTGCAATCACAGTTGGGCGAATTGACACCGGAGGCAATTTTTACAGCGGTGGGGGCGGTGCATGAGCGTTGTCATGGTGGGTATGGTGTTATTTCGATGCTGATTGGTCATGGCATCGTGGCATTTCGCGATCCGCACGGCATTCGACCGATTGTGCTGGGTAAAAAAGAAACTAAAGACGGTACCGATTACATGGTGGCTTCTGAGAGTGTTGCTCTAGATGCCCTCGGTTTTGAATTTGAGCGCGATATTCTTCCGGGTGAAGCAATCTTTATTGAGGCTGATGGCACTCTGCATCGGAAGCAGTGCTGTGAACGTCGAAGTTATACGCCATGTATTTTTGAATTCGTTTACTTCGCTCGACCCGATAGCATCATTGATGGTATTTCGGTCTATAAATCGCGAATGCGAATGGGCGACCGGCTTGCTGAGAAAATATTTGAACTAATGCCGGATCACGATATTGATGTGGTGATTCCTATTCCTGATTCCAGTCGCACCAGTGCGCAGCAGGTGGCACAGAAGCTGGGTGTTAAGTATCGCGAAGGTTTTATCAAGAACCGCTATATTGGTCGTACGTTTATTATGCCGGGCCAGTCCGTTCGCGAAAAGTCTGTGCGGCAAAAGCTTAATGCTATCGATCTTGAGTTCCGCGATAAGGCTGTGTTGTTGGTTGATGACAGTATTGTCCGCGGTACTACCTCAAAACAAATTATCGATATGGCTCGTGAGGCCGGTGCGAGGAAAGTGTATTTTGCTTCCGCAGCACCCGCCGTGCGCTACCCAAATGTGTATGGTATCGACATGCCGGTATCGAGTGAATTGGTCGCCAGTGGTCGGAACGAGGCCGAGGTGGCTGAGGCCATCGGCGCAGACTGGCTTATTTATCAAGACCTTAGTGATCTGATCGATGCCGTTAAATACGACAATGGTGATATTACAGAATTTGATACTTCGTGTTTCTCAGGCACTTACGTTACCGATGATGTCAGTCCTGAGTATCTGACTCGTATGGAAACCGAGCGTTCTGATGCAGCCAAGCATCGGCGTGAACAACAGCGTCTGGCTGTGGAAGGCAGCTACAGTTAAGAGCTTAATCTCTTGACAGTTTGCAGTGCTCATTTTTCTGCTGCTGGTTGATCGCCTGTGAATCCGTATTGGTGGTCTGGCTGCGTGACTTTGTTCTGGCGTTTAAAATAATGCTGCCGTGTCAGAACGTTAATTGCTCGAGTTGATAGCCGTTTGTATTCCAGCGCAGCATGCTGCCCTGTTCATACCAGTCACCCAGCACAATCCGCGTTGCACTCTCAGCACCCAGCTTGAATTGGTGGATGGCAGGGCGATGTGTGTGTCCGTGAATCATCGTTCTAATGCCATAGAGCTCCATTATCTGCTCAACTGCGCGTTGCGAGACATCCATAATCGCTGGTTGCTTCTCGGCATTCTCAAGTTGGCTTTTATCGCGTGCAGTGCCGGCAATTTTCTGGCGCATACGTGCAGGTAAGGCCAGAAATAGTGTTTGAAACAGAGGGCTGCGCACGATTTTTCTGAATCGTAAGTAGCGCGTATCATCAGTGCACAGCAGGTCACCATGGAGCATAAGCACGCGCTCACCATTAATGTCTGTCAGCGCGCAATCGGGCAGTAGGTGGATGCCGGCTGCGGTGGCGAAATCATTGCGAATTAAAAAATCACGATTACCGTTAATGAAGTAGCAGGAAGTATTGCTCTGATGCACTTTTTGCAAGCCCTTAATGACGCGAAGACCCACATCACCAGGTTCGTCGTCACCAATCCAGCCTTCAAAAAGGTCACCAAGAATGTAAAGCCGTTCGGCTTTACAGGCCTCATTCTCCAGCAGTGTCTCAAAGGCTGCGATAGCCTCTGGACGGCTGGTATCCAGATGCAGGTCAGAAATAAACAGTTGAGTCATTCGGGCTGCGACCGTGAGCTACTTGCTTTCGATAACGCTGGTTTTAAGAATAACAACAGGGGTTACTGGAACGTCGCTCCTGAATATGCCACCAGGACCAGTCGGGCGTTGTGACAGATCTAATAACATATCCATGCCCTGACTTACTTTGCCAAATACAGCATAGCCAGGGTTGTTTTCATCTTGGTAATTCAGAAAGCTGTTGTCTTTGACATTAATAAAGAATTGCGATGTGGCGCTATCGGGCATTGATGTGCGGGCCATGGCGACAGTGCCTAGGTTGTTCAGCAAACCATTGCCACCTTCATTGGCGATAGGCTGATTCGGCTCTTTTTGCCCGAAGTCTTCATTGTATCCGCCAACCTGAATCATGAAGTCAGCAATCACACGATGGAAGATTATTCCTTCGTAGAAGCCGCTGTTCACATAGTTCAGAAAGTTCTCAACGGTAATGGGCGCTTTATCGTCATTGAGTTCGATAACAAAGTTGCCGGCAGTGGTTTCAAACTTCACCGCGGGTGCCGCGTTGCCGATGGTCGTGAATAGGAGCAGAGCACTAAGGCTGAGTATTTTTTTCATGGTTGCAGTCCTTGGAGTTACATTCGTTAAGTGGCGTAATTTATTCGGGTACAGCACTAGTCGGGGGCAACTTCTGTTCGGTTTTCGAGTAACTGCTCGCCCATTTGTGCGGCCAAAAGTGTGTTGTGCATAAGCATAGTGACCGTCATCGGGCCGACACCGCCGGGTACAGGCGTAATCCATGCCGCACGCTCTCGAGCTGCTGCAAATCCTACATCGCCTTTTAGTGTGCCATCGCTCATGCGATTAATACCTACATCGAATACCGCGGCGCCGGGTTTTATCCATTCGCCCGGAACGAGTTCAGGTTTGCCAACGGCCACAGCAAGTATGTCGGCTTGTGACACATGCTGCTGCAGATTGGTTGTAAATCGATGGCATACCGTTGTAGTGGCCCCTGCGATCAGCAGCTCCAGCGCGAGCGGGCGTCCTACATGATTTGATGCGCCGACAACCACAGCATTCAGGCCACGCGGATTCACGCCAATTCGTTTCAGCAATGTCATGATGCCAAACGGGGTGCAGGGCCGCAGCGACGGAATTCGTTGTGACAGGCGACCAATGGTGAACGGGTGAAAGCCATCGACATCTTTGGCGGGGGAAATACGTTCGATAATGGCGTGGTCATCAATGTGTTCAGGCAAGGGCAGCTGTACCAGAATGCCGGTGACATCGGGTGCATTGTTGAGCTTGTCGATAAGCGCGAGTAACTCAAGCTGCGGTGTAGTGCTGGGCAGGTCATAATCGAAAGACTCGATGCCGACCTCCTGACAGGCCCGACGCTTGTTGCGCACGTAAATCGAGGAGGCGGGGTCGGCGCCAACCTGCACCACGGCGAGGCCGGGAGAGGGTTTGCCACCTGATGTTAGTGCAGAGATTTCCTCGCGTATTTCTGCGCGAATCTGGGTTGCAATGGCCTTGCCATCAATAAGTTGTGCTGTCATGTCGCAATGAACCTTGCTGGCATCCTCTGAGTATGGTGGCAAGATAACAGAGGCTATGGCAATGCAACACCCTAAAAATAACTTTGAGGGCAGAATATAGCCGCTTGTTTCAATTGACTGACACGGGTTCCGACCGTATTATCCTGCGTCCCTGATGCAGTGAGCCATTGAGCGTGCTTGATTAGGGCATTGGACGGGGCATAGCGCAGCCTGGTAGCGCATCTGCTTTGGGAGCAGAGGGTCGGGAGTTCGAATCTCTCTGCCCCGACCAATTTTTTCCTTGAACACTGAGGCTCTCTGGTTTTTACTGTAGGTACTTAGGCGTGCTCTAGCAAGAAATACCGCGAACATCTGTATTTAGTATGCGCCCGTAGCTCAACCGGATAGAGCACCGGCCTTCTAAGCCGGGGGTTGCAGGTTCGAGTCCTGCCGGGCGCGCCATCTTGTGTTGGCTTGTATGTAATAAAGTTTGTTGTGGTGGGTGTAGCTCAGTTGGTAGAGCCCCGGATTGTGATTCCGGCCGTCGCGGGTTCGAGTCCCGTCATCCACCCCATTTTTTCAGCCTCTGACGGGCGTGTTTTCTGCCGCATTCAGGGGTCTCTCGATCATGGGCCGTTAGCTCAGTTGGTAGAGCAGTTGACTCTTAATCAATTGGTCGTAGGTTCGAGCCCTACACGGCCCACCATTTCTAATCTATATGATCCTGCGCTTGTATGAACCAAGCGCAGCGCCACAATAAGGTCTGTGCCAGCCAACTAAGCCGGCGAGATTATTAAAGATCTGGTAATTATTAGTTCATCAGTTCAGATACAAAAAGCCCCGTCCAGTGCCGGGCTTTTTTGTGTTAGTTTGGACCCATATGAAATTTTTTGGACTGGCCTAAGGGCGGGCTGTCAAGGGCTCTCCACTGCCTAGAATAGAGAATTGCTGACGCTAAAGAATCGCGGTAAGCCAATTAATTTCAATAGAAAAACATTGCCCTGATGAGGGCAGGGGTACTAATGCAAATTTCACGGAGAAGGTTTTCAGGCCTGATGGGCGCTGCGCTGGGTGCGCTGTATGTTCCAGCTTATGCTGAATCAGCGTTAACGGCGCCAGATGATATCTTGCATGCATTAATTAAGCTTCGCGGCACTTTGGATGACAGGCTGGTGATGTGGTGGATGAAGGGCATGCGTTATGGGGTTGTTAATGATCGCATTACACCTTTATATGGAATGAAGACTGGAGGGTTTCAGCTGTATCAGCAACTGGCCGATGGCCGCCACGCAATGACTATGCTGGAATTGGTTTTCTTCACCGATTTGGAAACCGATAAACCATTGGCTCAATTTGCTAACCCTTACAGCGGTAAATTGGTGGATATCCCGGAACAACGGCTTGGTCCATATACCGTTTATCACACAACTCAGGGTGTCGAGATACCGCCTAGCCCGGCATTTGGGACCTTTAAATTGCGCACGCAGCTTGGGCCTGTTGTTGTAGAGGGGGACGATGTCTGGATAAGAGATGACAGTTTTGTTGATGTGGATTCTGATCAGCCAATGATGGGTAAGCACACCTACAATGAGTTTGTTACCTACCATGGTAGCCTCAAAGATATTGAGAACCCTAAGCTGACATCTGCGCCTGCTAGCGTTACCTTCCAAAGCATTACAAGTTGGCGGGAATGGATGGGAGCGGAGGGCATTGGTGGGCACACGACCGCACGAGCTGCTGGGAGAAAATGCTTCTCACTGGATGAGTTTCCGGATGACTATCTGCAGATACTCAGTGAACGCTATCCGGCAATAGCAAAAGATCCTCGTGCGGCCCTGCTGAAAAAGCCAGCTTAGCTTGATTTAATTGCCGGGCGACGCCTAATCAGCTCAATCGCAGGCGCGAATCCTGCTCGGCCCTATCGGTTTAAGCCCCGCAATGCGGGGCTTTTGACCCCCCAAGTAAAGCCAAGGAGAAAACGGCTGTTTTGGGTGACCACTGCAAGCACAGCCCTGCAGAGTCTTGTGTATAAGCGATAGACAATATCGTGCGGTTTCTTTAATGTAACCCAACACTTTATATATCAATATGACTCGGGGACAGTAATGAGAGCATTAATTGGGATTTTCGCGGCATCCGTGCTGTTGGTATCTGGTCCGGTTTTAGCGAAGGATACGGGTTGGTATACCGGTTTAGGAATAACTTACACCGACTTTAAAGTTGATGCCGGTGCCTTAGGCACTGCGAGAGATAAGACGCCCGGTTTCTTAGTGCTCGGTGGTTATCAGGTTAGTCCTCACATTGCTTTTGAAGGCGAGTTGGCCTATTCCGGTGAGGCGAAAGACTCGGTCGGCGGCACCAACGTGAAAGTGAACTATAACTCTTGGACTGTGGGTATCGTCGGTAGTTTGCCAATTGGTGATGTTTTTGATGTTTTTGCTAAGTTTGGTGCGACCTATGGGCAGGGTGAGTACACCATCGGCGATGTAAAGACTACCGCTCGTGATGGCGGCTATACGGCAGGGGCGGGTGCGGGCATGCACTTTGGTGCTGTCGATTTACGCTTGCGTTATGAAGTGCAGCGGGTTCGTCTTGACAATAGAGATGTTGTCGATAACCCAACTCGTCTTGGCTTGGATGTTCTGTTCCGCTTCTAAGTTCACCTTAATAAAAAAGCCGCTGTATTCGCAGCGGCTTTTTTTTATTCAATCTTCGCAAGATAATAACCTCGTATCACGCACCTAGATGGCTGAAAAGGTCTCTCGGTTTTTTGAACTTAGCCAGCAGAAAGCGCCGCATCACCTTGCCACCGGTAAGCCAGCGCACTGCATCGCCGTTGTTCTCGGCAGCCAATACACCGTCAACCAGATAGGGCGTAACGGTTTCCACGGTGTCGGCAAGAATGTTGAGCACTTTCTTGCTTTTCTCCCAGTCGTCATCCCGTTGTTCAGGTGGCGGCACCAAAAGGTCGGTTACCACCATGCCGGGACTCAGGTAGCACATTCTGATATTGCTGCCTTCGCATTCTTTAACCAAGGTTTTAGTGAAGTAGCGTAGTCCATATTTGGTCGAGCCGTAAACGCCGAGTCGCGACCTGGTCATGCCATCGCTACCGAAGCCTTCCATGTTGAAAATACGTCCGCCGGAAGATTGATGCTTCATGCCCTGCATTGCGACCTGACAACAGTTCATCATCCCGGTGACATTGGTATCAACGGTCATGCGAAAGTCTTCCGGGGGTAGATCAACGAACTTCATCTTCAGTCCATCCCGCCCCGCGTTATTGATCCAGATGTCGATACTGCCCATCTTTTCATTGGCAAAGTCCCAAAGGTTTTTGGTTTGCTTGTAATCAGCAACATCGCAGCTGGTGCCGCAAATAATTTGCCCTGCCGCGCTTGTCTTGTTCAGTTCATCTACAGTCAGATCAATGTCCTTTTGGCTGCGGCTGCAGATGGTGACGTTATGACCGCGTTTCAGAAACTCACTGGTCATGCCCTTGCCGATACCTTTTGAACCGCCTGTGATAACTACATTCATGTTGTATTCCTTTGCTCGGGGTGTTGCCGCGTTGCTACAAAAGTCTGGCTGCAAGTCTAGCCGATGATTGTCGCTTTGTTGGCGTTAGTGATCAATTTGATCGTCGCATCGCCCTAGTTTCGCGCATTTTTTGTGTTTTTGGCGGGAATGAAGTTGAGACGGATGGCCTGTTTTATCCGTATCCCGCGCTTAGGGCTTGCGCTAACACATTGTTTTATATGCCTATATAAAAAAAACTGCGGCGCAAGACACTGATAAAAATCAGTGCCCTTTAGTTTGGGCAAAGATTGCGTCAACGGGTGGCATGCTCTTCGCTATAATGCGCGGGTTATGCGCTTGGCTAGCTTGCGAATGTGGCGGAATTGGTAGACGCGCTGGTTTTAGGTACCAGTGGGGCAACCCGTGAGAGTTCGAGTCTCTCCTTTCGCACCAACGCATAACCCCTATAGTGATAGTCCTATAGGTAGTCCTGATTATTAACCTCAGAATCTGCAGAACGTGGCGGCTTCGCTATTGGCAGAACAGTTCCGGGGGCGGGATTTGCACTGGAATTGCCGGGTTTTGTGCGCCGGGGCGGGCAGCTTTGACTATGTACGCAACGACAATGTCTTAAAACTTATAGTTACAGGTAGATAAACATGCAGGTTTCCGTTGAGTCCTCAGTCGGTCTAGAACGCGTTATTCGGGTCGAAGTGCCCGCCGAGAAGATCGAGCAGGAAGTAGAGTCACGCCTCAAGAGAGTGGCGAAAGACGCAAAAATTAAGGGTTTTCGTCCGGGCAAGGCCCCAGCTAAGATTGTTCGTCAACAGTACGGGTCGGAGATTCGGCAGGATGTTCTGCAGGAGCTGTTGCAGTCCAGTTACAACGATGCGCTGAGTCAGGAGAAGCTCGTGCCTGCAGGCCAGCCGCGAATTCATACCGAGTCTTCCGGTGATAGCCAAAACTTTGTTTATAAAGCAACTTTTGAGGTTTATCCTGAAGTTAGTTTGCAAGGCCTGGATAAACTTAAGCTGGAAAAGTCAGTGGTGGATGTCGCTGAAAGCGATATTAACGATATGCTGGACAACCTGCGTAAGCAGCGTGCAAGCTGGATTGAAGTTGATCGCGCATCTGCCGATGGGGATCAGGTTAGTGTCGATTTCGAAGGTACGCTGAACGGCGAAGTCTTTGAGGGTGGCAGCGGCGAAGATATGCCGGTAGTGCTCGGTAGCGGACAGATGCTTGAGGATTTTGAGAAGAGTTTATTTGGGTTGAAGACGGGCGAAACTAAGGAATTCGAGGTTAATTTCCCTGCAGACTATCCTGCCGAAGAACTTGCGAGCCAGAAAGCTGTCTTCACGGTAACAGCGAAGAAAGTTGAAGAGCAGCAGTTGGCTGAAATTAATGAAGAGTTCATTAAGGGCTTTGGTATTGAGAGCGGCACCGAAGAAGACTTGCGCAAGGATATGGTGACCAATATGGAGCGCGAATCTATTGCTAAGAGCAAGGAGCTGATGAAAGTGCATTTGCTTGAGCAAATCCATGACGCCAACAAGATTGATGTGCCCTCAGTGATGATTGACCAGGAAATCACGTCAATGCAGAAAGATGCGATGCAACGAGCCAACATCACGGATGAAAATGACGCGCCGCCGCGTGACAGCTTCGCAGAGATGGCTGAGCGACGCGTGCGCCTCAGTTTGTTGATGACCGAGGTTATTTCAGCTGAACAGATTGAGCTGGATGAGACGCTCGTTGGTGAGAAGGTGGACGAATTGTGCAAGGCTTATCCAAATGCTGATGAAATGCGCAATCTCTACTTGCAAAATGAGCAGTTGCTGAGTCAGATTAAGAATACCGTGATTGAAGAGCAGTTGATTGATCTTTTAATTAGTAAAGCGAAACTAACTGAGAAGAAGGTTGGTTTTATGGAATTGATGGAATCCTAAGAGGATAAATATCTGATGTCATACACAGGGACAGAAACTGAAGCCTTGGGCCTTGTGCCCATGGTAGTCGAACAAAGTGCTCGTGGTGAGCGAGCCTTTGATATTTATTCGCGACTGCTAAAAGAGCGCGTAATTTTTGCTGTGGGGCCGGTTGAGGATTACATGGCTAATCTTATTGTGGCGCAGCTGCTTTTTCTCGAGTCTGAAAATGCAGATAAAGATATTCATCTTTACATTAACTCTCCGGGTGGTTCGGTGAGCGCGGGTTTGTCGATCTACGACACCATGCAGTTTATCCAGCCGCAAGTCAGCACCATATGTATTGGTCAGGCGGCTAGCATGGGTGCCGTGTTGTTAGCTGGCGGCGCGAAAGGGAAGCGTTATTGTCTGCCACATTCACGCATGATGATTCATCAGCCGCTTGCCGGTTTTCAGGGGCAGGCCAGCGATATTGATATTCATGCGCGTGAAGTGCTTCAGACCCGCGAACGGCTGAATCAGATTTTAGCGAGTCACACCGGGCAGAGCATGGAGAATATTATGAAGGATACTGATCGTGATAACTTTATGAGCGGTGATGTGGCTGCGGAATATGGGTTGATTGATACTGTTTTGGAGCATCGCGGGAATATAGGCAAAGCACAGCCAGCTAAAGACTGAGGTCTGTGTTCAGGTATTTGGGCCGCTGTTTTGTACACAGGTTTGCTGGCGTGTTATATAAAGTATGAAATCCCTAGTCGCAGTGAGCGGCAGTGATAATTTAAAGGTGATATATGTCTGATGACACTCTGAGCGGAAGTGACGATGGTAAGCTGCTGTATTGTTCTTTTTGCGGCAAGAGTCAGCATGAAGTAAGGAAGCTGATTGCAGGGCCATCGGTTTTTGTGTGTGATGAGTGTGTTGAACTGTGTAACGACATTATCCGCGAAGAGCTGGAAGATAAGTCTGAGCCGGGCGGCACCAGCCTGCCTAAACCTCATGAGATAAAAGACAATCTTGACGAGTATGTTATTGGTCAGCCGCGCGCCAAGAAAGTATTGTCAGTCGCTGTTTACAACCACTATAAACGCCTCACTGTTCGCAGCAACGATAAGTTAGATATTGAACTGTCGAAAAGCAACATTCTGCTGGTCGGTCCGACCGGCTGTGGTAAGACGCTGTTGGCAGAAACTCTTGCGCGAATGCTGAATGTGCCATTCACCATCGCTGATGCGACTACTCTTACTGAAGCCGGTTACGTGGGTGAGGATGTCGAGAATATAATTCAGAAGCTGTTGCAGAAATGCGACTACGATGTTGAGAAGGCGCAGACCGGCATTGTGTATATCGACGAGATTGACAAAATATCGCGTAAATCCGACAACCCGTCAATCACCCGTGATGTATCCGGTGAGGGCGTTCAGCAGGCACTGCTTAAGCTCATTGAAGGCACTGTGGCTTCGGTTCCGCCTCAGGGAGGGCGCAAGCACCCTCAGCAGGAATTCCTTCAGGTTGATACGGCTAATATCCTATTTATTGTTGGTGGTGCATTTGCGGGCCTGGAAAAAATCATTCGAAATCGCTCTAATCAAGGCGGTATAGGCTTCGTCGCCGATATTAAAGAGACCGATGAAAGTCTCAAAGTGGGTGAGTTGCTCAGTGATGTTGAGCCGGAAGACCTGATCCGTTTTGGCTTGATTCCTGAGTTTGTCGGTCGATTGCCTATTGTGGCTACGCTTGAAGAACTTGATGAAGCGGCCTTGATTACTATTCTAGTTGAGCCGAAAAATGCACTCACCAAGCAGTATCGCAAGCTGTTTGAGATGGAAGGTGTTGAGCTTGAGTTTCGCGACGATGCATTGCGTGCTATCGCAGCGAAAGCCATGGCCCGGAAAACAGGGGCTCGTGGCTTGCGGACCATTATGGAGTCTGTGTTGCTGGACACTATGTATGAGCTCCCTAGCATGAAAAATGTTAGCAAAGTTGTTGTCGATGAAGGGGTTGTAACCGGTGAAACTAAGCCCTATATCATTTATCAGTCAGAAGAGGCGACTGCGCCTGCTGAGTCGGAAGAAGCTCCGCGCCCAACAGGTTCGGGCACTGCCGGGTAGCGTTTAACTTGCCTGTTTAACCGCTGGGTTCGGTGTGTAGGGTTGGCTGCCCTATGGCAGTTGTGTTGCGTGACTGCGTGTTATCGGGTTTTGTGCAGTAGCCGCAAAGTTATTGGAGGTTTATGTGTCTGAGTCTGTTCAGGATTCGTTAGAGAGTATGCCAATACTTCCACTGCGTGATGTGGTGGTTTATCCGCATATGGTTATTCCGCTGTTTGTTGGCCGTGAGAAGTCTATTCAGGCTCTTGATAAGGCTATGGAAGCTGGCAAGAAGATCTTGCTGGCTGCCCAGAAGCAGGCAGATGTTGATGAGCCCGGCATTGAAGATATCCATACGATGGGCACGCTAGCCACTATTCTTCAATTGTTGAAGCTGCCTGACGGTACGGTGAAAGTGCTTGTTGAGGGCGTGTCCCGTGCGCGTATTAACTCCGTTCTACCGGGCGACTATTTCGCTGCCAATATCGAGCTTATTGAAGACAGTCTGGGTGACGAAGACGCTGATATTGATGGCCTCAAACGAGCAGTTGTCACTCAGTTTGAAAATTACGTAAAGCTAAACAAGAAAGTGCCGCCCGAAATTCTTGCCTCGCTGTCGAGTATTGAGCAGCCTGGTCGCTTAGCCGATACGGTTGCTGCGCATATGGCGCTTAAGCTTGATGAGAAGCAGAAAATTCTTGAGATCGACAGTGTACGGAGTCGCTTAGAGCATGTAATGAGTCTTATCGATGGCGAAATCGATATGCTGCAAATTGAAAAGCGTATTCGCGGTCGCGTTAAGCAGCAGATGGAGAAGAGTCAGCGCGAGTACTATCTGAATGAGCAAATGAAGGCTATTCAGAAAGAGCTCGGTGATATGGAAGACGCGCCTAACGAAGTTGCAGATCTCGAGCAAAGAATTGAAGCAGCTGGTATGTCGGGAGAGGCCAAAGAGCGGGCTAATTCCGAGCTTACTAAGTTGAAAATGATGTCACCAATGTCGGCTGAAGCCACGGTGGTGCGTAACTATATCGATTGGTTGCTGAAGGCCCCCTGGAAGAAGCGTACGCGAGTGTTGAAGCGTCTCGACAAAGCTGAAGAAATACTTGAAGAAGATCACTATGGTCTTGAGAAGGTTAAGGAAAGAATACTTGAGTATCTCGCTGTACAACAGCGCGTCCGTAAGCTAAAAGGTCCGATTTTGTGCTTGGTTGGGCCCCCGGGTGTGGGTAAGACCTCTCTGGGTAAAAGTATCGCCCGTGCGACAAATCGCAAGTTTGTGCGAATGTCTTTGGGTGGTGTGCGTGATGAAGCCGAGATTCGCGGTCACCGTCGAACCTATATTGGTTCCATGCCGGGCAAGATAGTCCAGAACCTTTCTAAAGTTGGCGTGCGCAACCCGTTAATGCTGCTGGATGAGGTCGATAAGATGTCGCAGGATTTCCGTGGTGATCCTGCATCTGCATTATTGGAAGTGTTGGACCCCGAGCAGAACTCAACTTTTGCCGATCACTATCTCGAAGTGGATTTTGATTTGTCCGATATCATGTTTGTATGTACCGCTAACACGTTGAATATTCCTCCGCCGTTGCTTGATCGTATGGAAGTGATCCGGATTCCGGGTTACACGGAAGATGAAAAAATAAATATTGCACACAACTATCTTATTGGTAAACAGATCAGTGCGAATGGCTTGAAGTCTAAAGAAATTGAAATTAGTGATGATAGTGTGCGCGACATCGTGCGTTACTACACCCGTGAGGCCGGAGTGCGAAGCCTAGAGCGTGAAATCGCAAAGATCTGCCGTAAAGTGGTTAAGAGTTTGTTGCTTGAGCCAACCGACACTAAGATTGTGGTCTCGGCTGAAAACCTCGAAACATTCCTCGGGGTGCAGAAATACCGCTATGGATCTGCAGAGGAAAATGATCAGGTCGGCCAGGTTACTGGTCTTGCCTGGACGGAAGTTGGTGGTGAGCTGCTTACGATCGAGTCAGCGGTTGTGCCGGGCAAGGGTAAGCTTGTTAATACCGGTAAGCTGGGTGAGGTAATGCAGGAGTCTATTCAGGCCGCTGTGACGGTTGTAAGAAGTCGTGCGGCCCTGCTGGGTATCGACCCTGATTTCCATCAGAAGGTGGATATTCACGTCCATGTGCCAGAAGGAGCCACTCCAAAGGACGGTCCGAGTGCGGGAGTTGGCATGTGTACTGCCCTGGTATCGGCTATTTCTAACATTCCTGTGAAGTCCGATGTGGCGATGACCGGAGAGATCACCTTGCGTGGTGAGGTGTTGCCTATTGGTGGCCTAAAAGAGAAGCTGCTGGCCGCTCATAGGGGGGGTATTAAGACGGTACTGATACCCCACGAGAATGAGAAGGATCTTGCAGAAATTCCGAAGAACATCAATGAGAAGTTAGACATTGTTCCTGTACGTTGGATAGATGAAGTTCTGGCTTTGGCGCTGGATCATGTGCCGGTTCCAGAGGCCGAAACCAAGGCTGCTGCAGACGACAAAAATGAGGTTGGAAAAGGTGAGTCTGAGTCTAAAGATGTGCGTCCGCATTGAGTTTGCGCGGAATAGTTGCACAAAGTTTGTTGACATTGGATTTTGCAGCGGGTTATAAGATTTACGTGGTTGTTGGTAAGGTTTTGGCAGTACAAAGATTGATTGGACGAGAAAAGCTCAAGTTAGATTGGGTTTAAAACTCAGAACCTATTGATTTTTGTTTTGACTTCAGCGTAAAGATTTTTGTCCTGTCAGCTATGCCGAATGACTTGGATGTTTTTTTTTAACCTCTTTCAAAAAAGGTGGATTGATGAACAAGGGCGATTTGATCGAAGCAGTTGCGACAGCAACGAACCTCTCAAAAGCAGATGCCGGTCGTGCGGTTGATGCAGTTATTGGTTCTATTACGGGTGCACTGAAGGGTGGCAATCAGGTTTCATTGGTTGGTTTTGGTACTTTCACTGTGAAAGCGCGTGCAGCAAGAACTGGTCGCAATCCACGTACGGGTGAGACCATTCAAATTAAAGCCAGTAACGTACCTGGGTTTAAGGCTGGTAAAGCACTTAAGGATGCCGTAAACTAGCGCGCCTTTCGAGCATACTGGGTTCTTCGGAGCCTGATGAGGTCCGGCTCTGGCTGGAGTTACATCAAGACATCGGCGCTTTTTGGCGCCGATTTCTTTGCTAGAAAGAACGATTTACCGGGTGCTTAGCTCAGCTGGTAGAGCGGCGCCCTTACAAGGCGTAGGTCGGGGGTTCGAACCCCTCAGCACCCACCAAATAGTTTGGTAGAAGTCCGGCTTGCCGGATGGACGAAAAGCTTTAGTAGTTCGGACTGGTAGTTCAGTTGGTTAGAATACCGGCCTGTCACGCCGGGGGTCGCGGGTTCGAGTCCCGTCCAGTCCGCCATATAAGCCTTTTGTTAGAAAAGCCTATCAACAAAAAAACTAAAAGGCGTTGCCGAAAGGTAACGCCTTTTTTTTGTTTCGGCGCTACAATAACGTATAAATTAAAGGCAGGGCGCTGTGGCCGACCTGTTGTTCGCGTTAAGCGATAGTTGTGGTTGAGCAAACTACAGGCTGACTGAACGTTTTAACAACTGATATATTTAAACTGTGCGTTGGGAGTAAGCATGCTTGAAGCAATTCGTACTCGTCTTTCCGGATGGGTTTCATTCGTCATTATCGGTTTCATTGGTTTGGCTCTGGTCATTTCATTTGGCAATATGGATTCCGGTATTAATCCGGAGCTGGTCGTCGCCGAGGTAAATGGTGAAGAGATCTTTGTGCAGCAGCTTCGCCAGTCGCTTGATGCGCAGGTCAAGCGTTATCAGGATGCCACGGGTCAGGATGTGCCACCGTTTTTGAAGGCCCAGCTGGCACAGAATGTTCTCAACAGCATCATCGACAGTCGCTTGTTACTTCAGTACGTTAACAAATCGGGTTACCGCGTTAGCGATGCGGCTGTGGCGGCTGCTATTCGCAGCATGGAGGTGTTCCAGGTTGATGGCGAGTTTTCTCAGCAGACTTATGAGGCGCTTTTATTAAGCCAAGGTTTGTCGCCACAGTTGTTTGAAGAAGATCGCCGCCGGGATCTTCAGATGCGGCAATTACAGGCTGCCATCATCGATTCAGCGTTTGTAACCCCTTCAGATTACCGACGCTTTCTGGAGCTTGAAGCGGAGACGCGTGATATTAGCTACATCGCTTTCAATGCGGCCAGCTATGAGAGTGAGGTGACTGTTAGTGAGGCGTCGGTTGCCGAGTATTATGCTGCTAATAGTCAAGAGTTCGAAACTGACGAAACTATTGACGTTGAATTTATCGAGTTGAAGCTCGCCAATATCGCGGCCACCGTCGAAGACGACGACGAAATGGTGGAAAATTACTATAACGAAAATATCGATCGGTTCCGCACTGAGACAGAGCGCAAAGCCAGTCATATTCTGCTAGCAACCGATGAGCAAAGTGATGCGGATGCCTTGAGTCAAGCTAATGAAGTGCTTAGCTTGATTAATGCCGGGGAAGATTTTGATGTTCTCGCTGCTGAGTACTCCGCAGATCCAGGTTCTGCTGCAATGGGTGGCGATTTGGGTTGGAGTGCTTCCGGTGTGTTTGTGCCAGAGTTTGAGCTTGCGTTATTTGAGTTGCAGAAGGGCGAGGTTTCCAAACCGGTAAAGACTCAGTTTGGTTATCATGTAATTAAGCTCACTGATATTCGTCCTGGCGCAGAGGAGCCGCTCAGTGAAGTACGCGAATCATTGCTGGTTACTTTGGCGCGGGACGAAGCTGAGGAACTTTTTTATTCTGCAAGCGAACGTCTCGATGATCTCTCTTTGGAAAGTCTAGATGGCTTGGCGGTGGTTGCTGAGGATATGAACCTGGAGCTTAAGTCAGTTGCTGATGTTCCGCGTATGGGCAGTGTCATTGGTCTTCCGGTCAGTGAGCAGTTGCAGAATGCGTTATTCAGTCTTGAGGTGCTTGAGGACGGCGAGAACACGCCGCTCATAGAGATTGAGCCGGGGCACGTGCTTGTGGCGCGAGTGACTCGTCATAATTTGCCGCAGCCCCGCCCGATTGACGAAGTGGCCCCGGGAATTCGGGCTTTTTTAGTGGGTCAGGAGGCGGCGAGTCTGGCATCTGCCGCTGGCGATGCCGTATTGCTTGAATTGCAGGAGGGTGCGGAGATTGCTGCTGTGGCAATAGCTAATGATGTTGAATTGCAGTCGGAGCAGGCGGTCACCCGAGGTTCAAGTGACCTGCCGCCTGAGTTAGTGAGTGCTGTTTTTGATGCGCCCAAGCCGAACGGTGTTCCTGTACCGCAGGTTGTTCTTTCACCCAATGGCAGCGTTTTGATTCTGCAGATTGATTCTGTAGTCCCCGGCAAGCCAGCCGAGTTACCTCGTGGTGAGCGTGACGAGCGCAAAATGCAGTTGGAGCGCATGGTGGGTCAATCGCAGGTTGCGGCTCTCGTTCAGAGTCTGCGCGAAGCTGCCACTATTAGAATGTTTGATGACATCATGCAGGACCCGGAACTACTCTAAGGAATCGTTTCTTATGCTAATGGCACTACTTAATTGAAGCTTAAACTGCACTGGCAGATACTGATTGCGATTGTGCTTGCTGGGTTTGCCGGGTGGGCCGCCGGAGTCGACGGCAGTATCTTCGGTATTCGGTTTTATTCGGTGTTTGACTTTGTCGGCACGTTGTTCCTTAACGCGCTAAAGATGTTGATTGTTCCTTTGATCGCATCATCAATTATTGTTGGTGCCGCCAATATTGGTTCCTCCAAACATCTGAGCAGCATTGGCAGCAAGACTTTTCTTTTTTATGCAATAACCACACTTGCAGCTATTGTTGTTGGTTTGCTGGTGCTGAATGTGGTGCAGCCGGGTATCGTTGATGGTGAGCCGGCTCGTGACTTGTTGGCCTTAAATGTTGATACATCTGCAGTAGCGGAAAAAGTAGGCGACCGGGGTGTTGGCGACGTTGTTGATATTTTTTTGAGAGCAGTGCCTACCAATATAGTCGATGCGGCAGCCCGTGGTGAGATGCTCGGGCTTATCGTGTTCTGTTTGCTGTTCGGCTATTTTATGGCGCAAATCGAAAATGAATATGCCCAGACCATGTTTAAATTCTGGAATGGCATATTTCAGGTCATGATGAAAATGACCGAGTGGGTGATGCGGTTTGCGCCTATCGGTGTATTTGGGTTGGTGGCTCGTGTGGTCGCTAGTACTGGTTTCGATGCAGCAGCGCCGCTGTTGATCTTTACCGGAGCCGTTTTACTTGCATTGGCCATTCATTCTCTGGTGACCTTGCCATTGCTGCTGAAGCTGATTGCCGGGGTATCACCAACGAGACTTTACCGGGCTTTATCGCCTGCGTTGTTAACCGCCTTTTCTAGCGCATCATCATCTGCAACATTGCCGGTAACGATGGAGTGCATTGAGAAGAAAGCTGGTGTGTCAAATCGTATTAGCAGTTTTGTGTTGCCGCTAGGCGCCACTGTAAACATGAATGGTACAGCTTTGTATGAATGCAGTGCGGCTTTGTTTTTGGCTCAGGCTTATGGGCTCGAATTGAATCTATCAACGCAGTTCGTTGTTGTCGCAGTGGCATTACTTACATCGATCGGTGTTGCGGGAATACCCTCGGCATCGTTGGTTGCCATCGCAATTATTCTTACGGCAATCGGCTTGCCGGTAGAGGCGATAGCAGTGCTATTTGTGTTTGATCGGGTTCTCGATATGGCGAGAACATCAGTTAATGTTCTGGGCGATGGTTGTTGTGCTGTGATTGTTGCTAGTCTCAATGGCGAGCAGGATCTGCTGAGCGATAAACGGACCTGACAACCGCGTGAGGATAAGGTGGGGCGTTGTTTCTGCTTTCCTCGTGTTGGTTTGGCGGTTTTGTGACAATAAAAGGGCGCCGCTGATGAGATCGGCGGTGCCCTTTTTCATGACTTAGTGCCACGGGTTTTGCCGGTTGAAGTTTTATTCCGGAGTTGTCCCAACCTGAGGCGTGCCAACCGTGCTGTACCCGTTATCCACCATCATGACTTCGCCGGTAATACCACTGGCAAGGTCCGAGCAAAGAAAGGCAGCCGCGTTGCCAACTTCCTCAATTGTGATATTACGTTTCATTGGGTTGCCTTCTGCCCCCATCTGCAGCATTTTCCGGAAGTTGCCGACGCCGGAAGAAGCCAGAGTTCTTATGGGGCCTGCGGAGATGCCATTTACGCGGATACCGCGTTCGCCAGTTGCCGCAGCCATAAACCTGACGTTGGCCTCTAGGCTGGCTTTAGCCGGGCCCATAACGTTGTATTGCGGAATTGACCGGATTGCACCTAGGTAGCTCAATGTCAGCATCGCACCGCCGGGGGGCATCATGTGGCGAGCCACCTTGCCCATGGCTGCAAAGCTGTAGCTGCTGATATCATGGGCAACCATTGAGCCTTCACGTGTCACGCAATCCAGATAATTACCATCGAGCTGCTCGCGCGGGGCAAAACCAATTGAGTGAACCATAATATCAAGCTGATCCCAGTGATCTTTCAGTGAGGCAAATGCTGTTTCAATTTCTTCGTCTTTTCCGACATCCATTGGGATAACAATATTTGAGCCTAATTTGGCGGCCATATCGGTAACCCGGTCACGCAGTTTTTCACCCTGATAAGTGAATGCCAGTTCTGCACCCTGTTCATGCATAGCTGACGCGATGCCCCATGCGATAGACCTGCTGCTGGCCAGTCCCGCAATCAGGCATTTTTTTCCGTCCAGAAAACCCATGTTTGATCCTTTATCGCTTGCCTAAGCTAAATGATGGCTTGCATAGTTTAACGCGCTTGGCGGCAATGTTGGAGTACTTATTGTTGTCTCGGGTATAGTTCATCCAGTAACAACGGCAAAACTGTCGTGAGGTGACAATGGATTGGCTGGATGAAGAGCGTGGCAAAGGGCTTCTTTGGGAAGAGTCGAGGTTGGTCGAAGCAGCTCTGCAAGCTGTATTCGGCGATTATCTGCTGCAGATTGGTGTATGGGGTCCTGAGAATCTGTTCCTTAAATCTGCGCGCACTCGCCAATGCTATATTTTGGCAGATACCCTGAACCCTTCTGCGTCCTTGGTTAGTTCTGCGGATTGTCTGGCGATAGCCTCCGATTCAATCGACGCGGTTTTATTACCCCATGCACTTGAGACCAGCGCTGATCCGCATCAGTTGCTGCGTGAGATTGACCGAGTGTTGCGTCCGGAGGGGCATCTGATCGTGCTCGGGTTTAACTCGCCGAGCTGGTGGCTGCTTCGTCAGCGTCTGTCAGACGGGGGCTTTTTGCCGGGTATTGATCGTTTTTTAGGCGAGCATCGATTAAACGACTGGCTGCAGCTATTGGGCTTTACCGTAACTCAGACTCGTTTTTATCATCCGGCCAGTGCGGTAGATCGTTTGGTGTCTGATCCGGGGTCCTCAAACCCGCCGTTGGATACCATTGCACATCAGGCGTGGTGGCGGAAGAATCTCCTGCGCAGACCCTCTGAGCAGCGGGGCATATTGCGTACCATGCGCAGTTGGCGATATTGGCGCGTTGCTGCTGCCTGCTATATGGTAGTCGCCCGTAAGGAAGTAATGAATATTGTACCGATGCGTCCGCAGCGCTTTTCACGTCGGCAGCTGGCGCGCGGCTTGGTGCGCCCCAGCGCCCGAGCTTCAGCGCCGGTTAAGCAAATTCATGGGCGTTGGCGCGTTCGGCATTCATCAGATGAGGGCATTTGATTGAGTAAAGTTGAGATATACACAGATGGCGCCTGTCGTGGCAATCCGGGCCCGGGTGGTTGGGGTGCGCTGCTGCTCTCTGCTGATAGGGAGCGAGCAGTGTTTGGCGGAGAGCCTGACACAACGAACAACCGCATGGAGTTGACGGCCGCAATTGAGGCGCTGAATACTCTAAAACACTCCTGTGAGGTGGTTTTGTACACCGATTCTACCTATGTCCAGAAAGGCATTAGCGAATGGTTGTCTAATTGGAAGAGCCGCGGATGGAAAACTGCTGCCAGAAAGCCGGTGAAAAATGCCGATTTGTGGCAGGCGCTTGACGAAGCGGCGGGTCGCCATCAGATCGAGTGGCGCTGGGTCAAAGGTCATGCGGGTAATGACGGAAACGAACGTGCTGACCAGTTGGCCAATCGGGGCTTAGAAGAGGCGCTGTAACTTCATTTTCATGTGCTATGGTTCGTCTACAATCTTGCTCGCGGCATAATGTTTGTTTGCATCGTTAGCCGCTTAAATTTTTTAGTTCGTTATCTCGGGGGGTCATCAAATGCGGCAGGTTGTTCTCGATACGGAGACCACAGGCCTTGATTGGGAGCACGGGCATCGTGTTATCGAAATTGGTTGTGTTGAGATTGTTAATCGTAAACAGACATCTCATACCTATCATCAATACGTTCGCCCCAATCGTGAAATTGATGAAGCTGCTCAGGAGATTCACGGAATCTCTCTTGAAATGCTTGCCGATAAGCCGCTGTTTGAAGAAATCGCAGATGACTTTTTAAATTTTGTTGATGGTTCAGAGCTCATCATCCATAACGCGGCTTTTGATGTCGGCTTTTTAAGCAATGAATTGCGCCTCAGCGGTTATGGCGAGAAGCGCATGGATCAGGCCTGCTCTGTGCTCGATACCCTATTGCTTGCAAGAGAAATGCACCCGGGGCAGCGGAACACTCTTGACGCGCTGTGTAAGCGCTATAGCGTCGACAATACCAAACGTGATCTGCATGGCGCCTTGCTTGATGCGCGGCTCCTAGCCGATGTCTATCTGATGATGACCGGCGGCCAGGCGGGTCTTGATTGGGGCGGTCAAGCTGACCCTGATGCCAGTATTGGCAGTGCTGAAGTCGATTATATCGACCGCGCGGGTTTAGATTTGCCCGTGCTTTATCCCACCGATGAAGAAATGCAGGCTCACGATGCTCAGCTCGACATGCTTGCCAAGCACGCCAGTGGCGGTGTTTTGTGGCGAAAGCCGAACAACAGTTAAGCTATCTTGCCTGTTTTTCATTAATCCGGACCTATTCTGGGCCTCGGAACGCTATACAGCCGATTAATCCTGATATTATTGCCGGGCACTGCACGCCTCACGGGAAGTCTCGTGGGCTGCGGTGCTTTTCGTGCCCGGATGCTTGGAGCTTCCGGGAAAAGTAAACACCGTATTTAGAAGTGAAGCACATTCTTATGCAGCAGTTGTCGTCCGCATTTATTCATAATTTTCTTGGTAACTCACCCGTTTGGTACAAGTGGTCTATCGTTGCCTTTTTGGTGATCAATCCGATTTTGTTCTATACCGTCGGCCCTTTTATTGCCGGTTGGGTATTAATTCTTGAGTTTATTTTTACTCTGGCGATGGCGCTGAAGTGCTATCCACTTCAGCCGGGTGGCCTACTAGCGATTGAGGCCATTTTTATTGGTATGACTACGCCCGACGCGGTTTACGAAGAAACGCTGCATAACTTTCCGGTTATTTTGTTGTTGATGTTTATGGTTGCCGGTATTTTCTTCCTGAAGGATCTGTTGCTGTTGGTGTTTACTAAGATTCTATTGGGTGTTCGCTCGAAGAAACTTTTGTCGTTGTTATTTTGTGCCTTGTCGGCGCTTTTGTCAGCATTTCTTGATGCGCTTACGGTGACGGCTGTTGTTATTGCGGTAGCGGAAGGTTTTTATTCAATCTATCACCGGGTGGCTTCTGGTAAGCAATATCATATGGATCATGACCGGTCCGACGATGCTCAAGTCGAGGAGTATCATCGTGAAGATCTTGTTCAGTTCCGTTCATTTTTGTGCAGCCTGATGATGCATGCGGCTATAGGCACTGCGCTTGGCGGTGTAATGACGATAGTTGGCGAACCCCAGAACCTGCTTATTGCCCAAGAGGCTGGCTGGGATTTTGGTGAGTTCTTCATGCGTATGCTGCCGGTTACGGCACCAGTGCTGGTCATCGGGCTGATAACTTGCCTGCTGTTGGAGCTGTCGAAAAAGTTCGGTTATGGCACTGAGTTACCCTCGTCGGTGCGGCATGTTCTTGAACAATATGATCTCCATGAAACTGAGCAACGCACGAATCGTCAGCGTGCGGCCCTTATTGCGCAAGCGCTTACCGCGTTGTTTCTGGTTGTTGCCTTGGCATTTCACCTTGCTGAAGTCGGTATCATCGGCTTGACGGTGATCGTTCTGGCAACAGCGTTCACGGGTATTACCAGCGAGCATCAGATTGGCCATGCCTTTGAGGAGGCGCTGCCATTTACCTCATTGTTGGTGGTGTTCTTCAGTATTGTTTCGGTCATACATTCACAGCATTTATTCGATCCAATAATTCAGGTTGTGCTGTCCCTTGATCCAGATATTCAGACGCCGGTGTTCTATATTGCTAATGGCTTTTTGTCGATGATTAGTGACAATGTTTTTGTAGCCACCGTGTATATTTCTGAAGTGAAGCAGGCCTTGCTCGCGGGCGAAATTACTCGCGAACAGTTTGACTTGCTGGCGGTAGCTATTAATACGGGTACAAATATACCGAGTGTGGCTACGCCGAATGGCCAGGCAGCATTCTTGTTTTTGCTAACATCGGCAGTTGCACCATTGCTGCGCTTGTCATATGGCCGGATGGTCTGGATGGCGATACCTTATACGATCACTATGAGTATCACCGGTTTGCTGGCTGTGATCTATTTGTTGTAGCGGTTGTTGCTGAACTGCCGGTTAACCATAATGTGAGATGTCTCTCGGTTATTATGAGGCTGCATCGAGATAATAGAAGAAAGATACAGCGTATTGCGGTAGTAAATAATTAACGAAGCGGGGAAGATTTCCGGTATGCGTTCATTAAAAGATACAAGAATTGCAGTTTTGGGCTTGGGCTATGTGGGGTTGCCGCTTGCCGTTGAATTTAGCAAGCATTTTGAAACCATCGGTTTTGATGTTGATACTCATCGTGTCTCGGCATTGAAGGCAGGTAATGATAAAACGCTTGAGGTCAGCGATGCTGAGTTAGCAGCAGCCGAAAATCTCAGCTTTTTTGATAATGTTGAGGCACTAAAAAGCTGCAACGTGTATATCGTTACGGTGCCAACTCCGATTGATGCGGCTAACCGTCCTGATATTACGGCTCTCCGTAAAGCCAGCGAGGCTGTAGGGACTGTGTTGAGCGAGGGCAATATTGTTGTCTATGAATCTACTGTGTACCCCGGTGCTACCGAAGAAGACTGTGTGCCGATTCTGGAATCGGTGTCAGGCCTGACCTTTAATAAAGACTTTTTTGCAGGCTACAGCCCTGAGCGAATTAACCCAGGCGATAAAGAGCATCGGTTGCCTGAAATCATGAAAGTTACCTCGGGCTCAACCCCCGCAGTAGCAGACTATGTTGACAGCCTGTATGCAGCAATTATTACTGCCGGTACTCATAAGGCTTCAAGTATTCGCGTAGCCGAGGCCGCTAAAGTGATCGAAAATACCCAGCGTGATGTGAATATCGCGCTAATTAATGAACTGTCGTTAATTTTTAATCGCATGGGTATCGATACCCTTGAAGTATTAGAGGCAGCAGCCACCAAATGGAACTTTTTGAATTTTCGCCCTGGATTAGTTGGGGGGCATTGCATAGGCGTCGACCCTTATTACCTGACGCATAAGTCTCAGGAAGTGGGATACCATCCAGAAATGATTCTGGCTGGTCGCAGGATCAATGACAACATGGGTACCTATGTGGCAACTCAGGTTGTGCGTTTGATGGTAACCCGCGGTATTAACATGCCTGCAGCTAAGATTTTAATCATGGGTATGACGTTTAAGGAAAACTGCCCTGATGTTCGCAATACTCGTATTGTTGATTTGGTCCATGAGTTCGCATCCTTTGGAGCGACTGTCGACGTGTATGACCCATGGGCAGACCCGGTTGTGGTGGAGGAGGAGTACAACCTGAGCTTGACTACTGACTTGCCTGCGGGCGGTCAGTATGATGCTGTGGTTATCGCGGTTGCGCATGACGAATTCAGGGCTATGACAGCCGAACAGATACACGGCTTATGTCGTGATGTGCATGTTGTCTACGATATTAAATACGTGCTCGCACAGAAGGCTATAGACGGGCGTCTATAATTTGTTGAGCCGTAATGCGACAGAGTAGGCGGTCTATCCGTCTATTTTGCTACGACGGAAGGGGATGTTCCGCATGAAAGTACTGGTTACCGGCGCAGCGGGGTTTATTGGGTCGCATGTTTCTCAGCGTCTGCTTGATCGTGGTGATGAGGTTGTCGGTATTGATAACCTTAATGACTATTACGATGTCAATCTGAAGCATGCTCGCCTCGCCAGGCTTGAGCCAGCCTTAAAATTTAGTTTTCATAAGCTTCAACTTGAAGATAATGCAGGCATCGAGCGTCTCTTTGCTACGCAAGGTTTCGACCGTGTCGTGCATTTGGCAGCACAGGCCGGCGTTCGCTATTCCATAGAGAATCCGAGAGCCTATATCGACAGTAATATCGTGGGCACGTTGAACATTCTTGAAGGCTGCCGTCACAACAAGGTTCAGCATCTGGTCTATGCGAGTTCAAGCTCGGTATATGGGGCCAATACCACTATGCCTTTTTCGATTCATCATAATGTTGATCACCCGTTGTCGCTGTATGCGGCATCGAAGAAGGCCAATGAATTAATGGCACACACCTATTCTAATCTGTACAACTTACCCACCACCGGGCTGCGCTTTTTTACTGTCTATGGTCCATGGGGCCGCCCGGATATGGCTTTGTTTATGTTTACTCGTGATATTCTGGCTGGCAAGCCTATCGATGTATTTAACTATGGTAAGCACCGGCGCGACTTTACTTATATCGATGATATTGTCGAAGGGGTGCTGCGCACGCTTGATAGCGTTGCCATACCTAACCCGAATTGGTCCTCTGCTAACCCTGATCCGGGTACCAGTACGGTGCCGTATCGGATTTACAATATTGGCAACAGTCAGCCAGTGGAGTTGCTGCATTACATTGAAGTGCTAGAAGATTGTCTTGGCAAAAAAGCCGAGAAGAATTTATTACCCCTGCAGCCCGGCGATGTGCCCGATACTTATGCGGATGTGCAGGATCTGGTCGATGATGTTGATTACAAACCCGCCACAACTGTGGAAACCGGAGTGAAAAACTTTGTGGAATGGTACCTTGATTATTACAAGTAGTAATCAGGCCTATGAGTTGGACGCAGCCGTAGGTGGTTTGCATTGAAAATCAGTAGCCGGGCCAAGCTTGAGAAACATGCAATTCGTCTGCGGGGTCGCCGTGTTGATGACCTGTTTGCGGTCAACCCAGATCGTTTCGACCAATTTACTGTGGTGCAAAAAGGTATAGCTCTCGACTACTCGCGTCAATTGCTCGATGAGGAGGCGCGTGATGCATTGGTTGCGTATGCGGAAGAGCAGCAGTTGGCCTCCAAAAGTGCGGCCTTGTTTGCCGGTGACAAAGTAAATACTACGGAAGGGCGGGCAGCATTGCACATGGCATTGCGTGCACAGTCTGGCGATAGGTTTGCGCTCGATGGTGACGACCTGATGCCATTGGTTACCCAAGAGCGCGAGCGGTTTCTTTCTTATGCAGACTCGATTCGTGAGGGTAAGATTACCGGGCATACCGGTAAGCCAATTAACACGGTAGTAAATATTGGTATCGGTGGTTCCCATCTCGGCCCATTGCTTGCAACAGATGCGCTGGCATATTCATCGGGCATCGACTGCCATTTTATTTCGGGAGCTGGTGGTCAGGATCTCGATATTACGCTGCATGCTATTGATCCCGAAACAACTTTATTTATTGTGTGCTCTAAGACATTTACTACACGCGAAACGATGCTTAATGCCAATGCGGCGCGGGAGTGGTTTGTTGGACAGATGTCTGAGGCAGCCATCGCGAGCCATTTTGCTGCGGTATCGACTAACGCAGATGCAATGGATAATTTCGGTATCGATTTGTCGGCTCGATTTAGTATTTGGGACTGGGTGGGAGGGCGTTATTCCGTGTGGTCGGCCATTGGCCTGATTGTTGCTATCGCTATTGGGCGCGATGCTTTCATGGATATGCTGGCAGGTGCGGCTTCAATGGACAGGCATTTTCGATCAAGTCCATGGCTACAGAATATGCCGGTGTTGCTTGCGCTTGTTGACTTGTGGAACAGGGACTTTCTGCAGAAAAATAATCATTTATTTTTACCCTATGACCGACGCCTGCATTACTTTCCCGACTATATTCAGCAGCTGGAAATGGAGAGTCTTGGTAAGTCTGTCAGGCTTGATGGTACTCCCGTCGATTATCAGACGTCCCCCTCTGTTTGGGGCATGAACGGTTCAAATGCGCAGCACTCATTTATGCAGGCATTGCACCAAGGTACATTGCGAAGTTCAGTTGATTTTTTCGCTGTGGCTAAACCCGGCCCGAACTATTCGGGGCATAATGCGGAGGGTCAGCATGACGTAGCGCTGGCGAGTATGTTGGCGCAAGCCGAAGCGCTTAAATCCGGCAGACACACACACGAAGTGGAGGGTCTCGAAAATGCGGCGCATCGGGTGCAGAAGGGTAATGTGCCTAGTAATATACTGGTACTGCACGAACTAAGCCCGTTCTCGCTTGGGTCTCTTATGGCCTTGTATGAGCACAAAGTTTTTGTGCTCGGTGTTTTATGGGATATTAATCCGTTTGATCAGTGGGGCGTTGAGCTTGGCAAGATGCTGACAAACAAATATGAGGCCCTATTGGCTGATGAAATCAGTACTACTGACCCGCGTAATATAGTCACACTTATTCGTGAGTGGCAACAGGATTAGCTAGGGTGCTACGTCGTTGTCATTATTGTCGAAGTGTGCGTACAGGTATAAATTGAGTATGATCGCGCAACAGAATTAACAACGGAATTTACTATGAAAGTTACGTTACACGGCACAGGCTATGTGGGCTTGGTATCTGGAGCCTGTCTCGCTGAAACCGGCAACCATGTTGTTTGTGTCGACGTGAATGAGGCTAAAGTCGAGGCGCTCAAGTCAGGCGAGATTCCTATTTTTGAGCCAGGTCTTGCCGATATCGTGCGGCGGAATATCAAAAAAGGTTGTTTATCATTTACTGCTGATGTTGCCAAGGGCGTTGCACATGGTGACATTCAGTTTATTGCGGTGGGCACCCCTCCGGATGAGGATGGGTCTGCCGATATGCAGTATGTTCTCGCGGTTGCTGCAAGTATCGGTGACTATATGGACGGGTATAAAGTTGTTGTTAATAAATCGACGGTGCCGGTTGGGACAGCGGCAAGAGTTCGTGAGGTCGTTCAGCAGACCCTGACCGCACGTGATTCATCCATAGAGTTTGATGTCGTATCTAACCCAGAATTTTTGAAGGAAGGTGCTGCGGTTTTAGATTTTATGAAACCGGATCGCATTATTATAGGCACTGACAGTGAGCGTGCGCGGAATCTCTTGACTAAATTGTACGAGCCGTTTAATCGTAACCATATTCGTATGATTGTCATGGATGAGCGTTCTGCGGAGCTCACAAAGTACGCAGCAAATGCGATGTTGGCCACTAAAATTAGCTTCATGAATGAGATATCGAATTTGGCAGATCGTTTGGGTGCTGATATTGAGTCGGTGCGAATTGGCATTGGTTCAGATCCCCGTATCGGCTATGAGTTTATTTATCCGGGCACGGGTTATGGTGGTTCT
>JAQWPD010000035.1 GCA_029245525.1 Gammaproteobacteria bacterium
CAGCTGATTAAATGCGCCGGCACAGGAAGAACATAACAATACTGCCAAGCCCATGATGGTCATCTGCCAGACTGTTAGATCGATACTGGGGCTTGCCACTGCGCCAACCATAGCGCAAAGCATAATAAGGAAGCCAAGTCGCACCTTGGCCGTTTGATAAACCAGCTTGATTGTTTCAGTCATAATTCTATGAAATTGTCGTCGGATCAAGATCGATGTTGATCGATATAAAATAAGTTGCCGCACGATATGCGGCTTATCGCACTCGGTGGCGTCAGCTAAAGACCATGCTGACGCGTTTCTGAGGCTGAGGATTATAGCGGAAAATTCGCAGACGCGGGGCATGCTTTACCGAGCTTAAAGCCATTTCGCAACGGCAGGAAAAATGCCGCAAGCGTGCGCAAAAATCCGTCACAATTGGGGGCTCCTAAAAGCACAAAGGCACTCTGCATGCTGCTCCAGCGACTCTCTGAACCCTAATAAACATAAGGCTTCAAGCCATATAAGCTGGGGTTATAGCGGGATAACAACAACTACGTTCACAGATCACTGCGCGGTCTATAAATTATGCAATCGCTAATAGATTATAGATGACCGCTAAGAACAGCACCGGAGTGACGCCATGCGCGACGCAGCAGCAACAATTGAGGCCAGTAACACCCCCTCAGACCCAAGCGGTTTGGTGTTCGGCTGCAAGACGGGAGGTCTCGCTTTTAACGAAGATCAAACTCGTCAGGCTGCACTCGACCACTGCAATCAGGTGTTCGGTTCTTTGTCTGCAGAAAAGCGCGTTGAGTGGTCTTTGCAGCACCTGCCCGATCAGCATGTTTTAAGCTCAAGCTTCGGCGCACAGGCAGCGGTATCACTGCATCTGGTCACACAACAAAAACCAGATATTCCAGTGCTGTTCGTTGATACCGGTTACCTCTTCCCGGAAACCTATCGTTTTATCGAAGAACTCAGCGAACGCCTGAAGCTAAACCTAAAAACCTACAGCAACCCAATGACACCTGCGCGTCAAGAAGCGGTCCATGGCCAACGCTGGAATCAGGGCATTGATGGCATCGGCGCGTATAACCGAGATAACAAAGTACTGCCCATGGAGCGCGGACTGCGCAAACTCAATACCGGCACTTGGTTTGCTGGTCTGCGTCGTTCGCAATCGAACTCACGTTCTGATGTGCAGTTTCTCGATTGGCACGGTGACCGCTGGAAAGTACATCCTATTGCTGACTGGTCTGATCGTGATGTTTACAACTACTTAAAGAAGCATGATCTTCCCTATCATCCATTGTGGGAAAAGGGCTACGTGTCAATTGGTGATGTACACACCACCAAATCGTTGCATGATGTCGAGAGCATTGAAGAAACCCGTTTTTTCGGCCTGACGCGTGAATGTGGTTTGCATAAAATCGATTTATCAGAGCTATAAGGCCTGAAAAGCACGCACAAAAAAGCCTGAACCAACAACGGTTCAGGCTTTTTTGTGTTTTTAATGACTGCTTGTTTAAGCCGCAGAACCAAACTCTTCATTACAGCCGCCGCGCACCGGCAACACGATAGGCGCCAACAAAGCATCCACCTCTGCCTGAGTTTCAAGATCGCCAATCTTACGGGTAATGTCCACTGATAGATGCGGAGCCAGCAACTCAGCAAACTCGAGCATGTAACCGCGTAAAACCGTATCCCGCCGAAAACCGATCCAGGTTGTACTTTGCGGGAACAAGCCATGCGCGTCGAGCGCTACCAGATCCTCCTTGTCGCTGCACTCCCAAGCCATTGCGGCAACCACACCAACGCCCATACCCATGCGCACATAGGTCTTAATAATATCGGCATCACGTGCCGTAAACACCACATCGGGATCCAAACTTTTTTCATTGAAAGCCTTCTTAAAAGATGACTCACCGGTAAGACTAAACACATAGGTCACCAGCGGAAATGCTGACAGATCTTTTAAAGTGAGTTTGTCCTTCTTTGCGGCTAGCGAATGCGCCTTCGGCACGACCACTATCCGTTCCCAGTGGTAACACGGCAGTAGAACCAGATCGGGAAACAAATCATAAGCCCCGGTCGCAATAGCAAAATCCACACTATTGGATGCCACCAGTTCGGCAATCTGCTCGGACGTACCTTGATGCAATTCAAGGTTTACTTTTGGATAACGGGCGCGGAATGCCTGCACCACTTCGGGCAGCACATAGCGAGCCTGTGTGTGCGTAGTCGCAATCGACAAAGTCCCTTCCTGCTCAGAAGACAGATCACTGGCAAGACTGCGAATATTTTCAGTCTCGCGCATGATACGGCGGGCTCGCGCAATAACTTCGTGACCGGCTGGAGTAATGGCAGCAAGGCTCTTCCCTTTGCGGGTAAATAACTGAATACCAAGTTCTTGCTCCAGCAGCTTCAATTGCTTGCTGATGCCAGGTTGACTGGTGTGCAAGCGCTCAGCTGCCGCAGTAATATTTAAATTACTGTCCGCAATTCCGAGTAAGTAACGAAGCTGTTGAAGTGTCATAGCACCTGTTAACCTGATTTCATGCCCTATTGGAGGGTCTTCGGACCCCGTTATCATGTCCGGTTATATGTCATGGCCTATGCTGAAAACCGAGCAAAACAGGCAAAGTATCGGTCTATATAACCATTAGTTACATCAAACTGTCAAACCAAGGTCCCTTATTAAGGTGAGCTTATAGCACTGAGCAATAAGCCTCTGCAATAATATTATTATTCAGATACTTGCGCAGGCATTAAGGTATGCGCCCTGACCCAATTAACCGGAGGCCTTGACGCCTCCACCGCACCCCGGAACTGCGTTGGACTACTTTCCTCTATTTGCCGAGCTCCATCAACAACCCTGTCTCGTCGTCGGGGGTGGTGTTGTGGCGCGTCGGAAAATAGACCTACTGCTCCGCGCCGGGGCCAGAGTCACAGTCAATGCACCAGAACTCGACAATGAACTGGCCGTATTGGTCGAGCGCAAACAATTGACCTGGGTGGCCGATACCTTCAAGCCCGACTTAATCGATGCAGCTCTGCTGGTGATTGCCGCCACCAACGATGCCGCGGTCAATGCTGAAGTAGCACACCTGTGTAAAACTCGACTCAAACTGTGCAACGTTGTCGACGACCGCAATGCCTCCGGCTTTATCATGCCGGCCATTGTCGATCGATCGCCCATTCAAGTTGCTATTTCCAGCGGAGGCAAAAGTCCGGTGCTCGCCACGCGTATTCGTCAGCAGCTCGAAGTGAGCTTGTCCAAACAATTGGGCCAACTCGCAAACTGGGCTGACGAGTGGCGCGATGATGTGCGCGGTCGTTTTGATACCAGCAATAACGTGCGTCATTTCTGGCGTGACCTATTCGCGAGCCCCACGGCAAATAAAGTACTCACCAATGATATCGCCGGTGCCAATCGCGATATGAACAACGCGTTAGCCAACTCCTCCGATGTTGCTGAAGGGGAAGCCTATATTGTCGGTGCCGGCTGCGGCGATCCTGACCTGCTCACGCTGCGCGGAGCCCAACTGCTGCAGCAGGCTGATGTAGTTTTGTACGATCGCCTGGTTGCTCCGGCAATTTTAGACATTGGTCGGCGCGATGCTGAGAAGATTTCAGTCGGCAAAGAAGCCGGTGCTGCAATAAGCAGTCAGGATGAGATCAATGCACTGCTGGTAAACAAAGTAGGCGCAGGCTTGCGTGTCTGTCGTCTGAAAGGTGGTGATCCATTTATCTTTGGGCGCGGCAGTGAAGAAATCCAGGCACTGGCACAGGCCGGTTTACGCTGGCAGGTAGTGCCCGGCATTACTGCGGCTAGTGGTGCCAGCAGTTACGCTGGCATTCCGCTTACTCATCGCGGCTTGGCCCGTTCCGTCGTGTTTGTTACCGCGCGCGACCGGCATGATCAGCCACCGCCAAATTGGAAGGCTCTGGCGGCGGGCGAACAAACCATTGTGCTGTATATGGGTGTAGCAAAAGCGGCAGAAATCGAAGCAGGCTTAACCAATGCAGGCAAAGCCGCAACCACACCCATTGCTATAGTTCAGAATGGCACAACCCGCGCACAAAGAACTGTCCGTGGCGAACTGGGCCAACTGGCTGAGCTTATTGCGCAACAGGCGATTACCGCGCCTGCCGTCATTATCGTCGGTGAAGTCACACAACTTGCCGATGAGCTGAGCTGGTTTACCGGCAATACTCAAACCGAAGCCCGCTGGTCTAGCGCCGGATTCAATGCCGACAATAACCAGTAACATTTACCTATAAGCACTAAGATATAAAGCACGATGACACACGCAATGCATATTGATGATCTAATGGTTTTACACCAACTAAAAGCCAGCAATGGCTTGGCCAACTGGCTGATCGACTGCCCGAGCCCGGATGCGCCCGGCTTTTTTCTCGATACCTGCATGCGGCAACTTGCTATTCCGGCAACACTAAATTTAGCTGATAGCATTAATGGCTACGCTGCGGGTAATGCACTGGAGCTCTTTCGCGGCAAAGATGCTTACCAATTTCTGCTTGAAGTTTGCACCGGACTGCACAGCGCAATTCCTGCAGAAACCAACGTGCTCGGGCAGATAAAAAGTGCCTGGTCAGAGTGCACTAAACACCTGCGCCGCGAAGATATTAGGCACCTGCAGCCCGTCATCCAAAGCCTGCTGAATGACAGCAAAGCTATTCGCCATGAGCATTTGCAGGGTTTGGGCGGCAATTCCTATGGTTCGCTCGCGCGTAAGCTACTGCAGCCTGACCCACGCGGACGAATTCTGTTTGTCGGCTCGGGCGAACTGACTCAGTCGATGCTGCCATTTTTTCGCAACCTGAATGTTGGTCTGTGGAATTACCGGCTCCCGGTCGATGCACCGGTATGGACTGACCATGTCTTTGAACCTGACCAAAGCGCAGAGGCTGCGGACTGGGCAACTGTGGTCATTCTGACCACACCACCCGACACCACCAATGATCATCGCTGGACCCGCTTACTCGCCGAGTATCCTATGGAGGCCATACTGCATCTCGGAGTGCGGCGCGAACTGCCAGGCATATGGGCCGCCACAAGCAAGCTGCTAACGCTGGACCATGTGTTTGATCTGCGTCGCTCACAAACCAATATTCGTAACCTGCAGTTACAGCGCGCACAGGCTGCCTGTGCCGAGCAGGCCGAGTATCGGGCAAAAACCTCGTTTAATACCCAGCGGGGCACCCAAGAAAAAGCGACTTCACAAGCAAGTGCAAAAGTCTCAGCCTGATGTCGGGCCCTCTCGAAAACACTGCGCGTCAACGCATACTAAAACTTGGTAGCCGCCAGTCACCTTTGGCGGTCGCACAAAGTCGACTAATTAAAGCAGCACTTGAAGCAGATCACCCGACAGTGGCCGTTAAAATTATCGAATTTGTAACCCGTGGGGACAAAGATCAGCAGACGCCACTCACAGATGTTAAAGACCCAAATTTTTTCAATGCCGAACTCGATACTGCTCTGCTTAATGGCGATATCGATTTTTGCGTGCATTCATTAAAAGATTTGCCACTGGTTCGACCAGAAGGTATTTCTATTGCAGCCATCCCGGAACGCGAAAACCCACGCGATGCAGTACTGTTTCGCGCAGATGTTGTCGAAAAAATTCGTCGCGGCGAACCACTTAGAATTGGCACGTCTTCCGCTCGGCGTGGCGCAGGCATTCAACGTTTTTTGCCCATGGCATTGCCACACGACAGCAACACAGCAATTATTGAACCGCAGGCCATTCGCGGCCCCGTGGACCAACGATTGCTGCGCTTACAAGATAACGCCGAAGATGCACTCGATGGCGTAGTGCTCGCCATGGCTGGCCTCAACCGGCTGTTTAATGATGGCGACGGACGCGCCATTATCGAACCATTGCTCAAAAATCTGCGCTGGATGGTGTTGCCGATCAGCGAATTCCCCTGCGCACCGGGTCAGGCCGCACTCGCTATAGAGTGCCGGCATGATGACGCTGAAACCCGATTATTACTCGGCAGCCTACTCGATGAAGAAACCGCCAAAATCGTTATGACCGAAAGAGCGTTGCTGGCCGATCTTAGTGAAGAGCAGCGGGCTCGTTACAGCGCGACAGCTATTCCGCACCCGCTACTTAATGTGCTGCTGTGGATTAACCCCGGCGACCAAGGTGGTGCCTATGCCGACACCGAGCTTCATTGGCTCGCTCCGGTTCCTCCTGGCAAGTGCAAAGCCTTTGATGAGTCGCTTCCGGAAGGTTTCCGTCAACGCCGGACGCTGCCGGTGCCCGCAGATCTGAGCAACAAACCTGCTGTATTTATTGCGCACCATCGTGCGCTGCCCGAGTCCGGGCAGCCCAAGCTGCCCAAGCGTATCTGGACCAGCGGTATCATGAGCTGGCAAAAGCTTGCGGCGCGAGGCATCTGGATTGAAGGCTGTGCCGAAAACCTGAGTTTTGAGTCGATAAAACCAGAACTCGCCACCGCGGTACTGCAACTGCCACCGCTCAAAAAGTGGATCGCCCTCACTCATGCTGATGCGGAGAGCAGCTGGGAGGACTCGGGCATAGGTCATGTGGTTTCCACTTACCGTATTGAGACCGCCGAACTGCGTCCAATAGCGCTGGAAGATACGCTCAGAGCCTGCAGTCATTTTTACTGGAACAGTTTTAACGAGTATCTGGCTATGGAAGCTATGGTTCCTGACCATGCTCACCATGCCTGCGGTGCGGGCAAAACCCTGCGTCAATTGCAGGAGTATGGTGTCTGGACGGTGGATGTGTTTCCATCGCGCAAACACTGGCAAAAGTGGATTAACTCATGAGCATTACCCGCGGCGCAGCATTGTCACAACGACGCCTGAGACAAAACAGTCACATCCGCGAACTTACGCGCGAAGTGCGGGTGTCAGCCGAGCAATTTGTACAGCCCCTATTTGTCATCGAAGGTCTCGCCGAGAAACAATCTGTGCCCGGGCTGAATGGTGTGTACCGTGAAACGATCGCATCGCTGATTACTCAGATGGAAGCCGATCTGGCAGCTGGCATTAGTAAATTTCTACTGTTTGGCGTGCCCGAAGCCAAAGCCTTGCATAACTTTGATTTTAGCTTTTTAAGCACACAAGTCCGCGCACTTAAACAGCACTTCGGGCACAGCATCTGGTTAGCGGTAGACGTCTGCCTGTGCTCATCTACCGAACACGCTCACTGTGGTGTCATAAATGACGATGGCGATCATGTCCTCAATGGCGATACAGTCGCCGCGCTGAGCGATGCCGCAGTAAGTTACGCAGCAGCCGGCGCCGATTGTGTGGCGCCCAGCGACATGATGGATGGACGCGTTGCCGCCATCCGCCATGCACTTGATTCCGCCGGCCTCGAACGTACCGTTATTATGAGCTACTCGGCAAAATTCCATTCCGGCTTTTACGGCCCATTCCGCTTGGCTGCAGATTCGTCACCAGCGCCGGATAACCAGCTCACCGACCGTTCCAGCTATCAGATCGATCCGGCACGACCGAATGATGCTTTATTAAGTTCTGCGCGTGATGCAGATGAAGGCGCTGATATTCTCATGGTGAAACCTGGCCTGCCTTACCTCGATGTGCTGGCTGATTTATCGGCCGAAATTCCATTACCGTGGGCTGTGTATCACACCAGCGGTGAATGCGCTGCACTTGAGTTGCTTGCCCGAGAACAACTTGCCGACCGCACACAAAGCAATCTTGAAACCTGGATGGCATTTGTCCGTGCGGGCGCCAGTATCATTATTTCTTATAACGCCCGGTTCGCGCCGGAGTGGCTCAGCAGCAAAACTTAAAAGCCCCGATACCATGACCCAATCTGCCGATTTTTTCGCCCGATCCCGCAAGGTCACACCCGGCGGCGTGCACTCGCCGGTGCGCTCACTGCACTCGGTTTATGCCCATCCTATTTTTATCGATTCGGCATTCGGCTCACAATTGATTGATGTCGATGGTGTGAGTTACACCGACTACTGCATGGCATTTGGCCCACTGATCCATGGCCACTCCGACCCCACCGTGTATCGGGCAGCATCCGAAGCACTGGAAACCGGCTGGAGTTATGGTGCTGCGGAAACTGCATCACTGCAGCTGGCAGAACTCATCACCGGCGCCATTCCATGGGTAGACAGTATTCGCTTTGTCAGCTCCGGCACCGAGGCCGTGATGTCGGCACTGAGGCTTGCGCGTGCCGCGACCCGTCGCGAAAAAATATTAAAATTTTCCGGCTGCTATCATGGTCACAGCGATGCCATGCTCATCGATTCAGGGTCTGGATTGGCCGCAACTGCGACAGCAGGCAGCGCCGGCATCACTCCGGGAGTAATACAGGACACGCTGGTATCTCCGCTCGATAACCTCGAGGCTCTGCGAGACGCATTTTCTCAATCGGGCAATGAGATCGCTGCAGCAATTATTGAACCACTGCCGGCTAACTACGGCTTATTGCCGCAGACCGATGAGTTTCTTCAGGAACTTCGTCAACTCTGCTCGCAGTATGGCTGCCTGCTAATTTTTGACGAGGTGATCACCGGCTTTCGCTTTGGATTTCGTGGCTATGCGGAAGTTAGTGGCGTGACTCCCGACCTTGTTACCTACGGAAAAATCATTGGCGGAGGGTTTCCGGTAGGTGCATTCGGCGGTCGTCGCGAACTCATGGAACTTATCGCTCCGCAAGGGCCCGTGTATCAGGCCGGCACCATGAGTGCCAATCCGCTGGCCATGAAGGCCGGGCGTGCGGCACTCGAATTGCTAATTGGCCTACCGATATATGAAGAACTTGAGAAGCTCGGGCAACTGCTCAGTAACGCGATGGTCGACTGTGCCAATGTATATATGCAACAGCGGGGCTCTTTGTTCTGGTTGTGCGCCACTGAGAGCGCTGCACTTAGCGAAAAAAAATCACTGCCAATACGCTCCATTAACCAGCTCCCCGATACAACAGCTTATGGAAAGCTATTTCGTCACTGCTTAGAGGATGGCATCTATCTGCCGCCCAGCGCATTTGAAGTTGGGTTTTTATCGGCGGCACACACCGAAAGTGACATCATCGAACTTGTCGACTCACTAAAACGATTTCATTTGAACAGCGATTAACATGAAATAACGAATTGACAAAATATGCTTATTATTGATCTTCTCTGATTTTTTACTGATCTTTTTTCTTAACTTACAAATGGAAACTACCATGTCTGAATTTAATGGCGTTACGGTTGTTAAAGCCGCCAATATTTATTGTGACGGCAAGGTCAACAGCCGCACGGTAAAATTTGCCGACGGCACAAAAAAAACGCTGGGTATTATGATGCCTGGCGATTACAGCTTTAATACCGATGCCAAAGAGGTCATAGAGGTTCTTGCTGGCAGCATGGACATCAAGCTTGCCGGCTCAGACTCATGGAAAACCTATACGGCAGGCAGCCACTTTGAGGTACCGGCCAATTCGAGCTTCGACCTAAACGTGACTCAGGTGAGTGATTATTGCTGCAGTTACATCAGCTGAGTCCATTCCAGTCAATCTGACCATCAACAGCCGTGCGAATCGAAACCAAAATTCAGCGACTTTGGCTTAAGCACTTAAGGCACGAAGCACATTATTTATCAGCGCCTCGCGTTCAGCGCTAAGCTCGGCATTAAGGCTGTCATCGGGCTGAAAACCCTGCACAGCATCAGGAGATAAAACTCCGGCATCTGCCAACAACCGCTCTAATACTTTTTGCCTATCACGCAATACCCAGAGTTCATGAGTGAGCGCAATGAGTGCGTCACCAAGTTTATCGATATCTTCAGGCTTCAGACGATTTGCACTCATGAGCTTTTCCTATTAATGCGGTGCCGGTTTCCGGCCCGTTAACACATACGGATAATGAGACTGACCAAGCCCCTGCCAAACGACATCGACAAAGCCCGATGATTTGGCCATAGCAATAAAATCAGTCATGGCGTACTCACGCCAATAAGGGTCACCACCGACAACTTGGTTCCAGAAGTCAGCGCTCCAGACTTCATGTGCAGAAAGCGAGCTGTAGGGTTTTACATCAGCCATCAGCAGTACTCCGCCCACTTTGCACAAACGAAACTTTTCCGCCATTACCTGCTCAGCTGCTGCCCTAGGCAACTCATGAAATACCGCATAAGAACACACCAGATCGTATTGCGCAGATTGCAGCCCAGTTTGCTCAGCGGCTGCCTGCAATAGACTCCAGCTCGCGCCCTGTTCGTTGCCGCGGCGCTGTGTCTGTTCTAACTGCCGGGGGCTGAGATCGAGCGCTGTGATACAGGCATCCGGGTAAGTCTCGGCCAGTGCTGCGGTAAACTGCCCACTGGCACAACCCATTTCAAGTATGCGCTCTGGGCTGTCACAAAGTGCTGCCGCAGCCGCTGCCATTCGCTGTGCATGCAAAACGCCTGCAAGTGCTCTGCCCACCATGTGAAAGTGGATCAACTCGCCATGCACAAAGCCCATGTAATCGTGCCCGTCCCAACCGCCCATGGAACGATGGAACTCATAGCCTTCCCAGTATGCAGGCAGTATTAAATCAGGCGCATGCTGCAATGTACTGCCGCCACTTTTAGCAGCATCAAGCGCCGAACTCAGCGCCACCGGCATTTCTGCAAATGCATCCATCGCTATACGCCCATGGGCGGCCAGCATCCATTCGCGACACAATCGCAATACCCGAAAAGCTTGCGAATCGCTGAGCTGACGAACAGCCTTGGCCTGCATTGAGACGAAGTCCAGGTTGGTACCCGGTTGCGGATAGTCAAATATTGCCCCTGGATTAATGCCGGCAACCGCCGGATCAGCTTCCAGGCGGTTGGAGCAACCTCGCAGATCAGTCAAAAAGTCAATACTCGCGCGCCCACGCTGCTGTAACTGATAAGCCGTCACTGCCCGCCCCCTTTTACATTGCGCCCAACGGCATAGGGTTGCCGTTGATCTCGATAATTCCATCACGCAAGGTCACACTGCCGCTGTAGCCAGCATCCGTTTTTTCAAAAATGCCCTGCTGAACAAAGTTATACAACAACACCGGAGCTTGTTCACGAGCGACTTTTTCGACTTCAGCAGGATCAGCTGTCTTACCTTGAGCCCGAATAGCAGAAACCAACTGATTGGCTGTGTATTCAGTTGCTAAAATCAGCGCTATTTGATCGGACATATCAATATAGGTATCTGCGTTAATAATCTGCAACCATAATGCTGTATCCGCAATACTGAAACTTTCATACGCTGGAAGGCCGGCACCATTGAAAGCCAAATTTAACCCAGCACTAAAACTTTCTGTTTGCCACTGCGTTTGCAATGGACCAAATTCAAATGTGGGTGATGCAGCCGCTAGCTGATAAACCGCTGCACGCAAATCCTCTGGTGGCACGTCAGAAACCTGCCCCGCTTGGTTCATCTCGACAAGATCATTGAGCGCAGCAATATCGAGACCAGCGAAACGCAGCGCCAAACGCATATCGCTTACATCAAGATCTCCGGCACCGGTCACCTTCTCGATCGCATATAGAGCGTCTATATTGACGGTCTGACCGCTGCTATCGGCTTCTACATTCATGTCCAAAGAAAGATTTGCCATATTAAATACTTCTTCACCCAAAGCATCCTCTGCAATCACTGATGCTAATCCAATGCGCCCCGCACCAACCCATACGGCAGACTGAATCAATTGGTGATTACCGGTGTAGCTAAACCCGGAAACCGTTGTTTTGCCAGACAGCGCGTCAAAGCTGAAGTTCTCGCATCTGGCGTCAAAAATAATTTCGCCACTATAGACATTCGCCGTACCCGTATAGTTAAACCCGCTGAACTGTATTACAGTCGATGTTTGATCAACTTCAAATGAAGGCGCGTCACCATAAAAGCTCACGACGCCTAAGAAACCAAGTTGTGAGTGCTGACGCAATAGATAAGGCACGCCAAGGTATTCGCGCAGGCGTTTGAGATCGCCCGAGGATGCATCCAACTCTGTTACTGCAGAACCAAGGCCTATTTTTATACCGTCGTTAATCATCACTGGACCATGATCTAGTGTGACAGTGAAAAGCAGCTTGCCCTCCAATGCTTCCTTGTAAAGATCAATGATTTCGGCCTCACTAGCTAGGTCTGCATTGATCATTGCCGCGAGCTGATCTCGGTAGCCATCACTAAAACGCGCCGAAATTACTGCGCTGCTGGAGAACCAGTTACGCTGATAATTCTCAAGCTTGATTATGCCAATATCATGGTATTCGCTATTAAACAAAGCCACCCGATCCTCAGCTATCGACTTAGCAGCAAAACCGGCAATGCCGGGCGCGGCAACCGCTAAAAACAACACGGCAATGACAAGCGCAAGTAACTTTTTCATACCAACCCCGTAAACAACAAATAATCAAGCAAAAGACGACATCAACATCGCGTTTAACCGCGCCATCCCGATGCGGGTTTTAGACTATCACAAATTATCTCAGTGCTCGCATCAGTGAAATTCATAGCACTTGGCCGGTGACAGAACAAATCACGGCAGAACGATGAACTAAGTTATGCGAAGAGTTAATATCTTGCTAACTTAGCAAATCGTTAACGGGCATTTCCATGAAACCACTGCTCCGCGTAATCAAGCGTCTTGTCCAGCTTATACTTATCCTTACCATCGGCATTGTGGTCTGGATGTACATCGATGAGCCAACACTCGCCACCCGGGTCATTAAACTGGCTGTGCTCGGTGATACCGGGCCAACGCATGCAGTGGCAGCCAATGGCTTTAGCGAACCTTCAATGACCAAGCTGAGCCCTGGCACCATTGATCAAGAGGCCATCGACCAAGCTTTGGCGTACGGTACAAGCACTAACTCGCATGCGCTGTTAATTTATCATCAGGGTCGTCTCGTTCTGGAGCACTACTACCCCGAATACGACGCACAAACGTATAGTGCAACCGCTTCTATGCATAAATCGGTCCTCGCAATGCTCATTGGCATTGCCATCGAACAGGGGCATATTCAATCTGTATCCGAACCTGCTGCTAACTATATTAGTGAATGGGCTGATGACGCACGCAATGAAATCACCATTGAGCAGCTATTAAGACAAACAAGTGGCATCGACTTCCCCACCTTCAGTTTTAATCCGACAGGCGGGTTTTTTAAGTTTTTTTTAGGCGACGACATTACCTCAGTGACACTGGCAGAGCCTGCATGGACAACAGCGGGTTCGCAATTCGACTACAACAATGTTGGGCCACAAGCTCTGGGGATCTTGCTGGAACGCGCTACCGGTCAAAAATACGCCGACTATCTGGAACAAAATCTCTGGCTAAAAATCGGCGTCGATCCGGCCAGTGTGCAAGTGGATAAAGAAGGTGGAATGGCCCGCACGTTTTGCTGCTTAAATGCTACCGCCCGCTCATGGCTGAAAATCGGGCTGCTGCATCTCAACAAAGGTCAACTCAATGGGGAACAGATAGTTCCAGAGGAATGGATGTACGCATCAGTTGTGCCAGGAGAAAAAGAAGCAAACTATGGCTACCTGACCTGGCTGGGCACAGAATACAAAAAACAACAACGCTACAACAGCAAAGGCTCAACCTCGGTCTATCATTCAGAGCCCTACTTGATGAATGACCTAATCTATTTCGACGGCTTCGGCGGTCAACGAGTGTACGTCATACCTTCAGAAGACCTCGTTATTGTGCGAACCGGCGATGTCAGCATGGATTGGGATGATGCCTTACTGCCAAACACACTTGTCCGCGGCATTCACTAATAGCGCTTACATCGATTGAAAGTAATTGTAGAGGGCTTCAATTTCGATGTCTGTGAAGTAGATATAACGATGCTGAGCAACCTCAATCATCTGATAATCAATCTCGCGGTCGCCGAGAGCAACGCCAGTGCGCATTAAACGCTGTAAGTTCTCAGCGCTATAGGCTTTACCGATTTGCAGATCGGGGGCGATCGGCACTCTAACTCGGCCATTATCACTGTGGCAAGCTTCACAGGCACTTTTCACCAAATACGATCCGTGTTCTGCCGAACCCGGCGTAAAGTCAGCCGATACACGCGGCTGCGAATGATCAATAAGATCCGCCGCATTTGGTGGAAACTCACCCAAAGCATAACGAATATTCCCATAAGGGTAGTAACTGTAATCGCCCTTCATTCCATCGACTACAGGCAAGCTTTTTATATAAGAAACAAGAGCCGTCAAATCCCGGTCGCTCAGATGAAAATACGCAAAGGTAGGCATTGCCGGCTGAACACTGCTGCCATCAGGCCGAATACCATGACGCAGCGCGCGAACAAATTCGGCAGTCGTGTAATCACGAGCCTTCCAGGTGAGATTAGGGGCAAGCGAGTGAACCCCCTTCCGACCGGAAACGTAATAGACAGTGCCCTGAAGATCAGCGCCATGACACCAGAAGCAACCACGAGTCTGCGCCAGACGCTCGCCTTCGGCAATAACTGCGGGGTCATCACTGAGCGGAATATCCATTAAAGGCGCATCGTAGCGCTGGGAAAAGTTCTCGGCCGACGCCCACCAAGCATACCCGTAACCCAACAGGGCTACTGCAAAAATGGCAACCAACACACCCAATAAGACATCAAACAAACGATTCATAGCACACTAAACCAAGCCTTTTCTCCGCCGGAAGCCGGATTATTCAGCACATTGCAGTTAAAATCACCGCGAGAAGTCGATGCTGTAGGCTATATTAGCAGCATTGTCATCCGGACTGGAGCGACTGGCATCGCATTTTTCGAGTTGCTTAGCTTCCAGCACATTTTAGGTACACCCGAGACACTATGAAGATTGAAGCTCTAGGAATTCCTGAGGTAAAACTCCTGACACCGGTCAAACACCAAGATTCAAGGGGGTTTTTTATTGAAAGCTACAACTGCCAGGCCTTTGCCAAACTTGGCATCGGTGTTGATTTTGTGCAGGATAACCACTCACTTTCTATACCCAAAGGCACATTACGCGGCCTGCACTTTCAGGCGCCGCCATTTGCACAGACCAAACTGGTGCGTTGCACGCGCGGCAGTATTCTGGATGTAGCCGTCGACATCCGCGCAGGTTCACCCACCTTTGGTCATGCCGTGACGGTCACGCTGGATCCCATTCAAATGCAAATGCTATTGGTTCCTGAAGGCTTTGCCCATGGCTTTTGCACGTTAGAAGACAATACCGAAGTGCAATACAAAGTGAATGCTGGCTACTCGGCCGAGTGCGATGGTGGTATTGCCTGGGATGACCCAGAATTGGACATCGAATGGCCGATAACAGGTGTTGACGTTCTGCTCTCGGACAAAGATAAAAACCACCCCACACTGGAACAACTGGATAACCCATTCAGCTATTCCCTGAAAACAAACGAGCAATAACGAACAACAAGCAATCTGTAGAATAGGGATAGACTTTTGAAAATACTTATTACCGGCGGTATGGGCTTCATCGGGTCTGCATTAGTCCGACACCTTCTTGCTAACAGCAATGTTGAAATTATCAATTTCGACAAAATGACTTATGCCGCGAACCCAGCATCATTGCTCGGTGGCGAAAACAGTCCGCGGTATACATTAATTCACGATGACATTTGTGATGCCGGTGCGGTAACTCATGCTTTCAAAACTCACCGGCCCGACGCGGTTATGCACCTGGCTGCAGAGTCGCATGTTGACCGCTCGATTGATGCCCCGGATGACTTTGTACAAACCAACCTAGTCGGCACCTTTCGTATGTTGCAGGGTGCACTTGAGCACTGGGGCACACTAGATACTGCAAGCAAAGCAGCTTTCCGCTTTTTGCATATCTCCACCGATGAAGTATTTGGTTCCTTAGGCGCTAGCGGCCAGTTCACTGAAACCACCCCGTACAGCCCAAATTCTCCCTACTCGGCGAGCAAGGCGGGTTCTGATCACCTGGTGCGCGCATGGCATGAGACTTATGGACTGCCAGTGGTGATTACCAATTGCTCAAACAACTACGGTCCGTGTCAGTTCCCGGAAAAACTCATTCCGCTCATGCTTCTGAAGGCGCTGGCAGGTGAACCATTGCCGGTATATGGCGAAGGCATCAACATTCGCGACTGGCTGTATGTGGATGACCATGCGCGCGCATTGGAAACCGTATTGCTGACGGGAAAGGTTGGAGAAACCTACACCGTAGGTGGCAACTGCGAGCGGAAGAATATCGACGTTGTACACGCCCTGTGTAACATCATGGATGAACTTGTCCCCAACAATGCGCCGCACAGTAAGCTTATTACCTACGTTAAAGATCGGCCCGGGCATGATTTACGCTATGCGATTGATGCCAGCAAAATAAGCCGCGAACTCGGCTGGCAACCGCAAGAAACTTTTGAAAGCGGTCTGAAGAAAACCGTAGACTGGTATTTGCAGAATCGCGATTGGTGGCAGACTATTTTAGATGGCAGCTATCAACTCGGTCGCCTTGGCACCAACCCGAAACACTAGAGGGATACAACATGTCGAAAGGGATCATACTCGCAGGCGGTTCAGGCACGCGCCTTTACCCGGCAACTCACAGCGTCAGCAAGCAGCTGCTGCCAGTCTATGATAAGCCAATGATCTACTACCCGCTGTCCACACTCATGCTGGCCGGTATTCGCGAGATCCTGATTATTACCACTCCGCATGACAACGAACAGTTCCGCAGGCTCTTAGGTGATGGCAGCCAATGGGGGATTAATCTGGAATACGCTATCCAGCCAAACCCCGAAGGCTTGGCGCAGGCTTTTCTAATCGGCGCTGACTTCATCGGTAATGATGCCTGTGCACTGGTGCTTGGTGATAATATTTTTTATGGCGGCGGATTCAGCGACTTATTACAACAAGCGCTCAGCGAAACCGAAGGTGCAAGCGTATTCGCCTATCAGGTATCGGATGCCAAAAGCTTCGGCGTTGTCGATTTCGATAAAAATGGCAAGGCCTTAAGCATTGAAGAGAAGCCTGCAAAACCCAAATCCAATTGGGCCGTTACTGGCTTGTATTTTTATGACAGCAATGTGGTGGACTATGCGCGCGAGATCAAACCATCAGCACGCGGCGAACTGGAAATTACCGAGCTTAATAATATGTACTTATCACAAGGTAAGCTCAATGTTGCGCTGCTTAATCGTGGTTTTGCCTGGCTGGATACCGGCACACACAAATCACTGCTTCAGGCATCGGAGTTTGTGCACACCATCGAGGAACGTCAGGGCTTAAAGATCGCGGCTCCCGAAGAAGTGGCGTATCGGATGAAATTTATTGACGCGGCTCAGCTTGAAGCCTTGGCCGCTCCGCTTGAAAAAAGCGGCTACGGCGTCTACCTAAAGCGCCTTCTAGTCGATGCCTAAAAGCTCTTCACCCACAGTCGATTGGGGATTTGGATATCAGCAAACCAAGTGTTACCGGTGCGATAAAACCGCCACCAGATTTTGTTAAAAAGGTCTGGTGCAAGCCGTTCAACTATCGGTAGAGCCCAAAGCCCAGCGCACATCGTCAATCGACTTTGCCACCTGAGCGATGGTCGGACCATCAAATAGACGTCGCAGCGGCAAGCCAACTTGCAAGGATTCGGCAGTGCGTGCCATCAACTGCATTGCTAACAGCGAGTGCCCGCCCAACTCAAAGAAATCGTCGTCGACTCCGATCTTTTCAACGCCGAGCACATCACTCCAGATAGCCGTCAGCTTTTGTTCGAGCTGATTGCGCGGTGCCACATAGTTTTGCTCTTCGTTTCGCCCCCATTTAGGCACAGGTAATGCATGCCGATCGACCTTACCGTTGGGTGTTAGCGGCAGGTTATCGAGCACCATGATCACGGAAGGCATCATATAGCGCGGCAAATGGGCTTTGAGAAAACCACGCAACTCCGGTGCTTGAAGCACTTGCCGCTTCTTCGGCACCACCCAGGCCACTAAGCGGGGGTTGCCCTGAAGGTCATCGCATAAAGCCACAACTGCCCGGTCTGTTCGCTCATGCGTTGCAAGCTGCGCTTCTATCTCGCCCGGCTCAATGCGGTGCCCGCGCAATTTAATTTGCTCATCGATACGGCCGGTAAACACCAGGTTGCCATCAGGCAAATAGCGGGCGCTATCGCCACTGCGATACCACCGTTTGCCATTCACCTCGACAAAGGCTGCGCTGGTGATTTCAGGCTGCTGCCAATAACCCGGTGTCACATGGGTAGAGGCTATCGCAATCTCGCCGCAAATGCCCGACTCCTGCTGCTGCGTGTCGAGCAATATCACCTCAGTGCCGGCTACTGCTTTTCCGATAGGCACCAATCCGCCATGCAGCTCTGTCTGCTGATCCCCAAACCATTGCAAGGCCAACGAACACTCCGACGGCCCTAAACCATTAACAAAGATAGTGTGCGGTGGAAAGTTGCTTTTAAAGAATTCAAAGTCACCCGTTTTTGCAGCTTCACCGCCGAGCACCACCACCCGAACCTCAGTGACATCATGATGGCAAATTTTGTGGCGCATTAAATAACGATACACAGTAGGTGTGGCATGCAGAACAGTAATATTGCTCGCAGCAATTGCCTCAATTACCTCACCCAGATACGCCTCATGCTTTAAATCAAATGGACATAAGCATGCACCACTAATAAGGCCGGCATAAATATCCATCACTGCCGCATCGAAACCGAAAGGCGATAATAATGACAAGCGATCGTCAGAACCTAAACCAATAGCATTACGATAGGTTTCTGCATGATGCAACACATTGGCATGAGTTTGCATCACACCCTTCGGTTTACCGGTAGTGCCTGAAGTGAATAAAATATACGCCAAGTCATCGGCGCTCGGCTGCAGCTCCGGACTGCCAGGATCGCTTACCGGCGCATCACTCACCGCAATCACTGGAAAATTATCCGCCAGGATCGTAGCCAAGTTCATATATTCTGCAGCAGACACAATCATTGTCACTCCGGCACTGGCAATAATGCTTTGCAGCCGTTCAGGCGGAGATTCCGGATCTAGCGGCACATAGGTCTTACCGGCTTTCAGCGTGCCCAGTAGACCTGCCAGCATTACAGCGTCATGACCCAGCAAAAGACCTACCCGCTGAGCAGGCAGGCCAGCGGCCATGGCGAGCACATCAGCAGCAACTCGATTTGCGCGCGCAGAAAGCTCAGCATAGGTCCAAACCCGATCGCCAACCTGGACCGCTGGTTGCGCCGCATAGTGGGACAACTGCCGGGCAAATAATTCCACAACGGTAGTTGCTGCAGCGAGCGGCTGTGGCGCAGGAATAGAGACTGACTGGGCATCAGCTCGCCATGAAAACTCGCTCAGTCGACGCGAATGACTCTGTGTCATGTCGACCAAGATTGATTCAAAACCTTTGAGCATTTGCTCAATAGTCGCAACATCAAAAAGGTCGCTGCTATACTCCAACGCCAACAGTAGACCGTCATTACCCTCGGTCACAGCAAGATTTAAATCGAACTTCACGGCACCACGATCAAGATGAAAAGTGTAAGACTCATCAGTGAGCTGCAATGACTGATCAAATTCGTTATGCAGATTAAACATCACCTGCACCAATGGCGGCGTCGATAAACTGCGCGCCGGTTGTAATGCCTCCAGCAGTTTTTCAAAGGGCAGATCCTGATGCTGATATGCACCTAGCGCCGTCTCGCGAACTCGTTCGAGCAAAACCTTAACATCGGGATTTCCACTTAGATCGCTGCGCATGACCAAAGTATTTAAAAAGAAACCAATTAATGATTCGAGTTCGCTGCGCTGACGCCCTGCCACCGGTGTACCAACGACGATATCTTCACGACCGCTATATCGCGAAAGCACCACGCTAAAGGTTGCCAGCAATACCATGTACAAGGTGCACTGATTGTCTATAGCGAGCTGACTGGCTGCCTGTGAGAGTGTTGCACTCAAACGTCGCTGCACCCAAGCGCCGCGATAAGATGGCACCCTCGGTCGCAATCTATCATAGGGCAACCCCAGAACCGGTGGTACGTCGAGCAACTGTTTGCGCCAGTATGCGAGCTGCCTCTCAAGCTCATCACCGGCCAGCCAGTCAAGTTGCCACAATGCATAATCAATATATTGAACTGGCAGCGGACTCAGCTCTTCGATGCCGCGATACAAGCGGGTTAACTCATCGCACAACACACCCATCGACCAGCCGTCGGAAATAATGTGATGCATCGAAATAAGCAGCACCGAATCATCTTGAGCAACGTTAAGCAGAATCACACGCAATAACGGTCCGCGCTGTAAATCAAAGGGCTGACGGACTTCATCCAATAGTCGTGCCTCCAATACAGCATCGCTTGCCCCTGACAAAACTTCGCTGTGGATCGGAACGCAGAGCTTGGGCAACACCATCTGCACCGGATCACCATGACGCGAGGCAAATACCGTGCGCAAAGATTCGTGCCGCGCTACCAGTTGATTCAACGCTCTCTGTAACTGTTGAACCTGCAACGCCCCCTTTAAGCGTGTGGCACGATGCAAGGTATAAGCCGTGCTATCAGGTTCTAACTGATCGAGAAACCACAGTCGCTGCTGCGACCATGACAGCGGTGCTAGCAGACGCTGCTCGGCACTGCGAACAGTAAGCGGAAGACTGCTGTCCTGACTGCAGTCTGCCACCACCTCGGCAAAACGTTCCAATACTGGGTTTGAGAACAACTCACCCAATGGTATCTGCACACGCAATCGATCACGCAAACGCGCCATCATCCGGGTGGCGAGGAGCGAATGCCCCCCAAGCGCAAAAAAGTCATCATCAAGCCCGACGGCGGATACCTCCAGCACATCACCCCAGACTTCAGCAATAACAGCCGCGACTTCTGTTAGCGGGGCACGGTAGACTTGGCGATCATTCAATTCGGGCAATGGCAGTGCCGCGATATCTAACTTACCGTTTAAGGTGAGCGGAAATACATCGACCACGATAAAGGCTGTTGGCACCATCGACTCGGGTAACATTTCCCGCAGTACACGACGCCATCCCGAGGTATTGTTTTGCTGCTTCGGCAAGAGCTGTATCCAAGCCACCAAACGAGGACCGGAAGTCGAGTCTGCCAAGCGCACAACACTGCGACGAATGCCATCAATACTGCTGAGCAGCTTTTCGACCTCTAAAGTTTCAATACGCTGACCACGCAACTTAATCTGTTCGTCACACCTACCGGTAAATACCAAACTCCCATCGGGGAGGTAACGAGCGGTATCGCCGCTGCGATAGGTGAATGAATCAATAAATGCAGCTTCGGTGGCCTCAGTATCATGCCAATACCCGGGCGCGAGTCGCCTGCTTCGAATAATCAGTTCACCACAGAAAGCGCTGGGCTGATTATCATTGCCCCGCAACTCCACCTGGGTACCACTAACCGGCTTACCAATAGGAACCACACCCTGCGGGATTGAGCTGCCAGGCTGCGCAACAAACTGCAGTGCGGTGGTCGATTCAGATGGCCCAAGTCCATTAACAAACAAGGCATCCTCAGCAAAACGCTTACGAAATAGCGCAAAGTCAGCCGCAGAGGCTTCTTCGCCGCCCAGAACCAGTGCACGCACATCAGGCAACGCAGCTGTTTCCTGCATCAGCAACCGGAATACTGTCGGCGTAGCATGCAGCACAGAAACATCAAGTGACAGCAGTGCGGCTAAAGGCGCGGTCTCTTCGCGCAAGTCCACCGGGCAGACACACGCCCCAGTAACCAGACCTGCATAAATATCCATTATTGCCGCATCAAAACCATATGCTGCAAGTAACGACAAACGATCACTTGCACTCAACGACAATGACTCGGCATAACAATTAATATGCGCCTGCAGATTTGTGGCTGTTTGCGGCACACCCTTGGCTTTCCCGGTAGTCCCCGAGGTGTATAAAATATACGCAACATGGTTTGATGAGCCACATTGTGGCTGCGATACCCACTCACAGGCCGCCCATGCGGCAGAGTTTGCCGCCGAAACAGAAATCTGCTGCAACCCTGATGAGGCGTCAGACAACTGGTCGACGAGAAGCTGATGCTCTGCTGTTGTAATTACCGCAGTTATGCCGGCATCACGGCAAATATTTTCAAGGCGCCGAAGCGGAAGCTTCGGATCCAGCGGCACCCAGGTTTTATTCAATAGACCCATCGCGGCGATTGCCGCCACTGTGAGTGCATCATGATTCAGCACTAAGCCAATAGGGCCAGCATGCTCCGCTAATGCTCCAGCAAGCTCTGTTGCACAGCCGCCCAGCTGTCGATAGCTTAACGCAAGCGCGCCATCATCACAGGCAACAGCATCGCCGTGCTGCATCACAATAGCAGCCAATTGCATCGCCAGAGCCGGGGCACTTGCGCTAATCTCCGGCAGCTCAGCCAGAACCGGAACACCACCGGGCAGTGGCAACTGGGTTAAACGCTGAAGTGGATCGGCAATAACAGCTGCAAGCAATTTGGCATAGGCCGCGAGCAGCCCATTAATTGTTGCAGCAGTGAATAGATCGGTGCTGTACTCCATACCAATAAGCATGCCGCTATCACGCTCATGCACGGCGACATTCAAGTCAAACTTCGCGGTACCACTGGCCAAAGAAAACGTGCTTGCACTCAAACCGGGCAAAGACACTCGGGTATGCGGTTCGTTATGCAGGTTAAACATCACCTGCACCAGTGGAGAATAAGCGGGGTTCCGTTCCGGCTGCAGCTCCTCTACCAACTTTTCAAATGGCACGTCCTGAAACTCGAAAGCCTCCAATGCGGTTTGACGCACAGAGGTTAGAAAGTCACTGAAGCGCGGATTCCCGCTAAGGTCGGAACGCAGCACCAGCGTGTTCAGGAAAAAGCCGACCTGCGCCTCCAACTCGGTGCGCTGCCGCCCGGCTACCGGAGTACCCACCACGATATCTTCGCTGCCGGCATAACGCGCTAACAACACTTTAAATACTGACAGCAACAGCATGAATGTGCTGCAACCCTGAGTGCCAGCAAGCACAGATAGCTCTTTGCTCAGAGTTTTTGGCAGCTCCAAATTTAACCATGCTCCGGCATAACTCTGCGTGGTCGGTCGCGGATAATCAGCACCAAGACTCAGCAGCGGTGGCATACCACTGAGTTGCTTGCGCCAATAAGCAAGCTGTTTCGGAAACTCATTGCCCGCCAACCATTCACGTTGCCAGATTGCATAGTCAGCATATTGCACGGCAAGTTCAGGCAAGACCGGCAAAGCGGAAGTCGTATTGCAGTAGTGGGCATAGAGCACCGATAACTCACGATAAATAACTCCCATCGACCAGCCGTCAGACACAATGTGGTGCATAAGCAATAAAAGCACGTGATCATCTGCAGTCACCCTAAATAAGTCGGCGCGGATCAACGGGCCTTGCTGCAAATCAAACGGACGAGCAATTAACTCGCGCAGTTCGGCTTCCAGACGAACATCGTCTGCACCGAAACAATTGTGTAATGTTATCGGAAGAGACTGAACTGGCATCACCAACTGCAATGGATCACCGCCGCTTGCCGCAAACCGTGTCCGCAATGATTCGTGGCGATTCAACAACGCATCCAGCGCAGCCTGCAATGCAGGCAGACTTAAGTCGCCCTGTAAACGCACCATCCAAGGCAAATTAAACGCGCTATTACCCGGGCGGAGTTGATCCAAAAACCACAGGCGTTTCTGAGCAAACGACAGCGGCGGCAGATCAGTACTGTTACGCCGGCGAACAGTTTGTGATGCGGGGCGTTGCTGCTGACTCGCCATCGCTTGCAACAATGCAGCCGGATTCGGGTTATTAAATAACAGGCGCAGCGGCACATCTGCATTGAACTGATTACGTATCCTCGCAATCACACGAGTTGCGAGCAGTGAATGCCCGCCTAAAGCAAAGAAGTCATCATCGAGCCCGACCTGGGTCACACCAAGGACATCAACCCAGATATTCACCATCTGCCGCTCGGACTCCGATTGTGCCGGTCGGTAACCCACAGTGGCACTTTGGGTATCGGGGTCCGGCAACTGCTGCTTATCAACTTTTCCATTGGTCGTCAGCGGTAATGACGGCAACATGACGTAAAACCCAGGAACCATGTAATCAGGCAAGCGACTCTGCACAAACTGTTTCAGTTCCGCTGAAGAGATCTTTTCGCTTGAGACACACCATGCAATTAATGCAACTGGACTGTCGGTGTTGCTTGCTATTGCGCGGGCTAAAACCACGCAGTTATCGACTGCCGGATGCTCAAGCAAAGCAGCCGCCGTTTCAGTAGGTTCGAGACGATGACCGCGTAATTTTATTTGCTCATCAGCCCGCCCTAAGTATTCGATATTGCCATCGCTGAGATAACGGCCGCGGTCGCCGGTGTTATATAGACGACCATCAGCAAAGGGGTTGGCGATGAAGGCCTCAGACTCTCGACCAAGATAGCCGCGAGCTACGCCAACACCACCGATATAAAGATCGCCTGGCACGCCATGCGGCTGTGGGCGTTGCTGCTTATCCAGAATATAGACCACAGCACCCTGCAATGGCCGGCCAATGGGTATGTCATGCCACGAATCCGGATTTTGATGGGTGAGCTCAAACCAGGTGGCAGCAATAGATGCTTCGGTCGGACCATAGGTATTGATTAACTGCACCCGCGACCCCAACACCCGCTGCCAGCGCCGCCAGTTTTCGAGCAATACTTTCTCACCGCCAATGACGACGGTGTGCAAATCATCCCAATAAGCCAGTTCTGCCGTCCACTCATTCCAGTAGGCGGTGGGCAAACTTACCCAACTGATGTGACGGGTCTTACAGAATTCAACAAACTCGTCAATCGATGGTGCCGATCCATCTTCGCGCAATACCAGAGTTGCGCCACCTGCAAAAGCGACAAACATCTCTTCAATCGAAATATCAAAGTTTAGAGATGCAAATTGCAGCACCTTACTTTTTGTCGTGACGCCCGTCTCGCGTGCCAGCTGCTGAACATAATTAGTCAAGCCGCCATGCTGCAACAACACGGCTTTCGGTGTGCCGCTAGAGCCCGACGTAAACAGCACGCAGGCAACAGATGTCGGAACCGACTCAATAGTTGGTGCCTGAGTTGCAGATGCCATCACAGGCAATTTATCCAACACCAACGTCTCATAACTCGCCGGAATAACCGCCGCACTATCGCTATGCACAAGCACAACAGAGGGCTCAGCTGCGGCAAGCATCTGCGCCAAACGTTCAGTAGGATAATCGGGATCCAAGGGCAGCCAGCATGCACCCGCCTTGAGAACACCAAGTATGGCAGCTACGGTATCACTCCCCCGCCCTGCACAAATACCGACTCGTGCCCCAGAGTTAATGCCGGCCAAACGCAATGCCGTAACTACCTGCTCCGCTTTTTGGTTGAGCTGTTCGTAGCTTAGCGCATCTCCCGCAGCATTAAGCAGCGCGATCGATTCCGGATGGTCTGCCAGCGCCCGCTCAAATAAACCATGCAAGGTCTGTACTTCATCAGCCGGAATGCCCACCGGCGCAGGTAACAGCGTAGCCTGTTCATCCACTGTCAGCATCGCCAATTCGCTCAGTGGAACATCAGGCTTAGCCAGTACAGCGTGCAACAAATTTTCGAAGTGTTTTGCAAAACGTTCGATTGTCGCTTCATCGAACAGGTCAGTGTCGTATTCGAACATGGCATCAAGCCCGCTTTCGGCTTCGCGAATAGACAAAGTAAGATCAAAGGTAGATGTGCGGCTGCTAAAAATAACTTCCGGAATCACTTCTAGGTTTTGCACCGGCAATTGCCATCGTGGCTCTTCCTGCAGGTCAAACATCACTTGAAAAATAGGCGTATGGCTCAGTTCACGCTCGGGCTGTAACACCTCAACCAACTTCTCGAAAGGCAGCTCCTGATGGGTGTGAGCCTCAAGCGCCGTATCACGCACCTGACGCAATAAATCACGAAAGCTCATTTCGTCGGTCAGATGGGTTCGTAAAACTGCCGTATTAACAAAAAAGCCAATCAAGCCTTCAAGCGCAGTGCGCGAGCGCCCACTGATCGGCGTACCCACGACCAGATCAGTTTGTCCCGAGTAGCGATTCAGCAGCAGATCGAAGACAGCAAACATCACCATAAACAGCGTGGCACCGTTGTTCCGGCCTAAGCTGCGCAGGTCTTCAGCCAGCCGTTGCGGCACCGCACGAAGCACTGAGGCACCGCGAAACCGCAGGGCAGCAGACCGTGGTCGGTCTGCCGGCAAAGTCAGTACCGGCGGTGCACCTTTAAGCTTATTCGTCCAGTAATCGAGCTGCTGTTCAAGTTGGTCGCCGGACAACCAGTCACGTTGCCATGCTGCAAAATCAGGGTACTGAATGTCGAGCGGGGTCAATCCTGACAGGCCGGTGCTGATATCGCCGGCAGCCGCGGCTTCATATAAAAGTGCAAGTTCGCGGAACAGTATCCGCATTGATGCACCGTCAGCAATAATATGATGGATAAGCACCAACAACACATGTTCTGTAACCGAGCGCTCCACCAGAAACACGCGGCACAGTGGCGCTCTGGCTAAATCAAACGAACTGGCAGCAAGTTGGGACAAATGCGCACGCAATCGTTCATCGGTAGCACCATGCAATTCGCTCTGCTCGAGGGGCACGCCAACCTGTTCGCTAATCTGCACACGCGCCGCACCATCTGCGGCAGGGAAACTACTGCGCAAAACCTCATGGCGCTCCACCACAGCATTTACCGCCTGCTGCATTGCCGGCATATTTAAGGCGCCGTTCAGGCGAACCGTCCAGGAAATATTGTACGCAGCACTGCCCTGCTCTAACTGATCAAGAAACCAGAGCCTTTGTTGTGCATAAGACAGCGGCAACTCTCTGCTTCGGTCTATTGGCACCAGCAGCAGGTCTGCAGAACGAGCAGAACGTGCTGACCATTTTAACAAAGCCACAATCTGGACTTTTCGCTCACGAATCTGCTCGGCCAACTCACTATTAACAACGCCGTGAGGCGCATCAACCAGCAGTTCGTTGCCATCGACACTGAGCCTGACACCCAGATCCCGCAGGCATGCAATAAGATCCAGCGCACTCAAAACCGAAGCACCTCGCGATTACCCGCATCAGCTTTTTCAGCACTGGCATTACTGCTGTTCATCACCCAACAAATGGTATCGACACTCGCTGCAAAGCCACGCAACGTAGGATGCTCAAACAAACACTGCAATGGCAGATCGATAGCAAACGCATCACATACCCTTGACATCAGCTTTGCTGCCATTAACGAGTGACCATGCAGAGCAAAGAAATCATCATCGCGCCCTATTTGGTCCACACCAAGAATGGCTTGCCAGATAGCAGCAAGCTCTTTTTCAGTGGCAGTGAGCGGTGCTGAGTATTCAGTGGCAACTGCCGCCGCGAAGTGCGAATCCACCTCGGGTAAATTCAAATAATCTGTTTTGCCGCTAGGGGTCAGCGGCAGTGCCGGCATCCACATATAGATTACAGGCACCGCGAGGGCGGGCAGCCAACCACGCAAAAACTCTTTTAGCACGGAGGGTTCAGGCTGATCGGCGACATTCGCAGCGGTAAGGTATGCCACCAAATAACGCCGCTCTGTGCTTGGATCAAGCCGATGCATCACTGCGGCCTGAGCAATTCCCGGATAGTTCAACAAATGCTGTTCAACCTCCGCCGGCTCAATACGGAAACCGCGGAGATTAATTTGCCGGTCACAGCGACCACCGATTTCAAGCTCACCTTCAACTGTCCAGCGCACACGATCACCGGTTGCGTAAAGACCAGTATCCGCAAGTGCACTGTGCATTGAGCGCTGCACCCAATCAGTTGCAGGACTGCCCACATAACCCAACGATAAGCCCACCCCACCGACATGAAGCTCTCCCCAAACACCCACGGGCAAGGGCTTGAGCTGTTGATCTAACACCCAGGCAGCGACACCGGGCAGAGACCTACCTATTGAGATACGCTCGCCGCCAACTCCCGGCTCATAAATACGCACGGCAACATCCCAGGTCTCTGTTGTACCGTAGGTATTAAATACCCGAACAGCCGGCAACGCGCGGCGCAACTGCGCCAACAACTCCGGCTGAAGAACTTCGCCGCTGCAAATTACGCTGCGAAGTTTCAATTGATGTGCGGTGCCTGCTGATGCTGCGATATCGAACATCGTGTGCAACAATGATGGCACAGCCGCCAAATGCGTTACGCCGTGGCGTTGCAGATCACGCAACAATATCGCCGGATGTGCATCAGTCTCGCCCTGAGGCACAACCACTGTAGCGCCATGGGCTAATGGGCCAAATATCTCCCAATAGGCATCAATAAAATTACAACTGCTCCGATGAACAAAGCGCTCATCGGAATTAAAGTCATACTCATCCCAAAACCAACGGACTCGATAAACGGCAGCAGCATGGGCATACAACACGCCTTTTGGTTGGCCTGTAGAACCGGAGGTAAACAGCACCCACGCACCCGATTCAGGATCAATCGAAATATTCGGATTATCAAGGCCTGCTACTTGGTCGAACTGTGCTTCTGTAAATCCTGGCAACTCACTGGAAAGCTCGATGGCATGTCGCGGGTCTTCAACAACTAATGCTTTAATATCGGCCTGCTCTGCCATAAATAGCAAACGCTCCTGCGGCCAACTCCGGTCTAGCGGCACTATGGTCAGCCCTGCCTTGAATGCCGCAATAACTGCCACACAGCGGGAAACAGAGCGCGACATATATAGGCCTATAGCATCGCCACCCTGCAAGCCGACTGCCAACAAACCATGAGCAAGCCGATTGGTACGCTCGTTCAATGCTGCATAACTCAAGCTGACACCATCAGCCAGCAACGCTATAGCATCGGGTGTGCGAACAACCTGCTCCTCGAACAAGCGATGCAAACAAGTCGCTGGATAATCAGCAGCCGGGCCACTTTGCAATACCTGCTGTTCATTTGGCGCAGAGACAGGCAGCTGTTGCAATGACACATCAAAACCGTTCGTTAAAGTGGTAAGCACGCGTGAGAAACTATTCGCCAGGCTCTGCACCAAAGCAGAGGAATAGCGACTGGGGTTGAGGCTAAAAATAGCACGCAGGTCAAGGCCTTCTCCGGCATCAACCAAAGTCAGTTCCATATCCCAATATGAAGGACGGGGCGGATGTGGTACTTCGATAGAAAACTCAACACCATCGGCAGAAACAGCTGCCGAGGTCCGGTCTTCATACATGAGCAGCACCTGAAATAATGGGTGACGACCGAACTCCCGCGGCGGATCGATAGTCTCTACAACAGCTTCAAATGGCAGAACCGCATGATCAAGCGCGGCGAGCACCGACTGCTTTTCAGCCTGCAATACTCCGGCAAAAGTTTGTTGCTCGGGGTCCAGTGGATTGCGAAAAGCAACATTGTTCACCATGCAACCAATCATATTTTGCAGTTGAGTGGACTGGCGCTGAGTCACTGGTGAGCCAATCAAAAAATCACGCTGACCTGTGTATGTCGCAAGCACTGTGCGCAATATTGCCATTAGCAATACAAATACACTTACCCCCTCTGTTTTCGCCTGCCTACGCAACGCATCGAACTGTGCCGCAGGGATACTTAACTCGCTGCGATTCGACTGCCCCGAACCTGAACCGTCAACTGCAGCACATGTCTCTGGCAATCTCAGCAGGTATTCCGCGTCAGCGAGCCATTGCTGCCAGTAGGCCAATGAAGGATGGGAACCCGTATCGTGCAAGGCCCTGCGTTGCCACTGTGCAAAATCAGCAAACTGCAGTTCAGGCTCTGACAACATCTCACCCGCATACAGGCGCGCGAGCTCATCACGAATAAGCTCAACTGAAAGCCCATCCGCCAGAATATGATGCACAGTAATCAACAAGATCTCTGTTTCGTCTTCGCGCAATAATTTTGCCCGCATTAATGGGCCGGCCTGAAGATCAAATACGTGTGAAATCTCAGTGGTGGCAAGCTCAATTAAGACACCCGATATAACGTCAATGGGCACAATCAATGTGTTATCAACAATCTGCACTAATTCTTCATTGAGCATTGCAAAACGAGTGCGCAGCACGTCGTGCCGGAACATCAGCTGACGCCAAGCATTCTGCAAACGCTGGTGATCTAAATGACCTGTTAGCCGAATCGCAAACTGTTCATTCGCGGCAGTACTTCCGGGATACAACTGATCCAAAAACCAAAGGCTCTGCTGCGCAAATGACAAAGGTGGGAGCTGCCCTACTGCGGGTTCACGCCTGAGGACTGCTGTTGAGTTATCAGCGAGCAAATTGTCGGGCGCACCAACCGGTGCTGCAGGCAGCTGATAGCGCTTCGCCACGGCCTCCGAATGATGCAGTTCGAGATAACTCGCCAGCGCTTCGATCTCAGGCGCACTGAACACAGCGGTCAGAAATACTGTGTCATCAATGAGTCGCTGAATTTCAGTGGTGAGACGAACCGCGAGTATCGAGTCGCCACCGGCATCGAAAAAATCTTCGCCCAGACCCACCCTCTCGCTGTTCAGCAGCCGCGTCCAGATATCCGCGAGGTCCTGCTGCAGCCCATTCACAGGCGCACGGTAAGCATTACCCAGTAAGCGTGGCACCGGCAAAGCAGCGCGATCGAGCTTCCCATTGCTGTTGAGCGGAAGAGCTGGCAGCTGCTGCCAAATGCCAGGCTGCATGTAATCAGGCAGCTTTGCAGCCAACCAAGTTTTCAGGTCTTTACTGTCAGAGCCTGTCTGTTGACGCAGGCTCCTATGCAATGCCCGGTAAAACATATTGCGCTCAAGCGCATCCTCATGATGCCGCGTAATGTATTCAGGGTAACGTTCATTATTCAGTGTGAGGCGAAAACGGTAATCGGGAAACACGCCATCGGCTCCGGTTTCACGAGACCAATCAATTGTAGCGACATCGCCGGCCTTCACCGCAAATGGCGTATCGAGAAGCGGCAGGTAAACTGGCAACCAGGCCTGTTGGTGATTGAGAAAATCGACCACCTCACCAGGCATGGTTTCAACTTCAGTCCACAACAGCACACCATCAAATCTGCCATCACGCTCAAAGTTCAAATGCAGCCTACCGGAGTCGTTCGCCTGCATCGGCTGCTGAAAATTTAGATCTTCAAATAGAGATGCCGATGACAACTTAGCCGATTCAGGAAAGTTACGGACACAGAGCCGGATATCGAAACGACGCCCTTCATTGGTAAAAATGGTTTCGGTGTAATCGGCAGCCAGTGAAGATAGCTGCGGCCGTTTCAGCTCGGGCGGCAACTCGACAGCAGCCAACTGTGTAACGCAGCGCGAGGGAATCGCAGCGTAAGTGTCGGCAAACCAACGCGTTGCTGAATTCCAGATAGGCACAATGCCATCGGAGCTGCCAATATTACCGATAATGCCCTGCGTACAAATATCCACTGTTTCGGGAATGGTGATCGATTGCATATCACCGCAGATGACTTCAATACGGTCAGACTGCCCGAGGTCCCTCACCAATTGGGTGGCTCGCGCTGCGGCCTCAGGTATAACTTCAACCGCATAGACCTTCCGCGCACCTGCAGCCAGTGCCAGGCGTGCAAGCAAGGCATCCTGTCCGGTGCCGATATCAAGCACGACCTTGTCCTGAACCTGAGCAAGAAATGCACGCTGATAAGCATCTACTCGCACCTGATCGGCAGTCATAAAGTCATAGAGCAAATCATCATAGATCTGATACTCACCCAACGATGGCCAGAACTCCGGGCAGTTATCGGCCAGTTCATTGCTTTGATACCAAGCTGCAAGCCGCGACTCACCGCCATGACGATCAACCATGCCGACAGCGACATCGTGCACATCAGGGTGACTGCGAATAACAGCTTCAATTTCTGCAGGCTCAACTCGATAGCCGCGCAACTTGATTTGTTGATCACTGCGGCCAATAAATTCATAACGGCCATCAGCAAGCTGTCGCATTAGATCACCGCTGCGATAACAACGCACACCATTCACCTGGACAAACTTTTCGGTGCTGAGTTTTGGATCGGCAAAATAGCCCGCAGCAACACCCATGCCGGCGATATACAATTCACCGACTTTACCGAAATCTACCGGCCCGCCTTCAGCATCAAGTAGGTACAATTCACAACCGGCTACCGGTTTACCAACAACTGCGGTTGTCGCAGATTCACCCTGGAAGTATTCAGTGAGGCACACCCGCCCCGCTGCTTCAGTTACTGCATAGGTATTTACAAGCCGAACAGCATCACCGAATCGGGCAAACCACTGAGCTATATGTGCAGGCACTGCAGCCTCGCCGCTTAATACAAGCAACCGCAGACTAATGGGCAGCTGCACCTCACCCAGCGCAAGCCATTGAGCAAAACCGGACGGCGTTAAACTCAACACCGAGACCTGAGATTGATTAAGCGCAGCGATCACCTGACGAGGGTCTTTACGCACAGCCTCATCAACAATGGCGACACAAGCACCAGTGGCTAAAGCACCCCAGATTTCCCAGAGCGAATAACCAAAAGCAAAGGAGTGGGTTTGTGACCAGATATCATTCGAATCAGCCGCAAGCTCATCGGCTAAAGGCGCCAGCAAATCAGCAATATTTGCGTGAGTTACCACTACACCTTTCGGAGTACCGGTGGAACCGGAGGTAAATATCACATAGGCAGAATGACTGGGATCAAGCACAGGCAGCGGCACAACGGCTGCATCAGCACCGTCTATAAACGTCGTATCAATAAGCAATGCTGGCGCTGTAGCACTAAGAATCTGCTCTTCGCGCTCCAAAGAACTGTCTAGAGGCAGGTAGGCAGCACCTGCTTTCCACACAGCAAGCAGTGCCACGACCTGGTCAACCCCTGCCGGCAAACGTATAGCAACCAGAGGCACCCCGCTATCCACTGTCGGCAACACCGCCAGAATCTTGTGGGCGAGACTGCTAGAGCGCGCATCCAACTCAGCGTAGCTCAACTCTCGCTCGCCCCTTTCACCGGTAAACCGCAATGCGGGCCGATTAGGCTGTATAGCAGCAAGTTGCCGGAACCGGTCAACTAACAGCACACCTTTTGCTGAGCTAATCGCCGCAACCCCAGCTAAGGAAGTCACGGCAATAGCTCCAGACACACAACAGGTGGATTGCTCAGGTATTCATCCCAATATTCCGTCCCACATTCTTCGAGACCCAGCGGATCGAACTGCAACGGCAGCCAATTGGCCGTAACAAAACCCGCAGTCGAAAATGCGCGCGCATAAGCCGAACGACCAAAGTAATACACCGTGAAGTTAATAAGCTCGCGCCCCGACACCATTGAATAATTCACGGGGGTAGCATCCAGCAATGGCGCACAGGCCGCTTTATTAAAACCGTACTGCGCATAGCCTGAAAAATCGGCAAGTGACTGATCGGGGTTTTCATTGATGCCAACAAAGCGCCCATCCGGCGCTAAGCATCGACGAACCGCGATGCACATGTCTGTAAGCGCATTCTCATCCGGCGAATAGTGCAGTAAATAAGCACCGACAATCAGATCAAAGCGTTCGGCAAAACCCGGTAATGCAATGAGATCTTTGGCATCACAACGCAGATACTCAATACCCAGTTGTTCGCGCTGCTCCTGCGCTACCGCGATATCGATCATGCCCTGCGAGATATCGACCCCCACCACTTCAGCGGCGCCCGCCTCCTTGAGGCGACGCGAATAAATACCATCGCCGCAGGCCAAATCAAGCACGCGCAGCCCCGATACGTCGCCGAGCAGTTGGAACAGACTGTAAGCCTCTACGTAACGACGCAGCGGCGACAACTTTCCGTCACTGTAAGCCTGCGCTATGGAATCGTATTGCATCATATGCTTACTAACCGGGTCTGTTACCGGAAAGGCCCATCCAGTCATGCAGCAACTGCAGACATTCTTCTGCAAGCACGCCTCCGGTTTTCTCAACTGCCACACCGGCCATCAGACAATTCATTAGTTCACTGCCGGTAACCTTCTGCATGTCGACAAGCGTGGCACCAAAGTAGACATGGCGAATACCCGCGTAATGACATGCGGCCAAGCACATCGGGCAAGGCTCAACTGTGGAATACAGATCACAGCCCTCCAATTGCAATGCGCGTAACTGCTGGCAACTTTCACGAATTGCCACAATCTCGGCATGAGCGGTAGCATCCAGAAGCGATATCACAGAGTTATGCGCTCTGGCCACCGGCACATTATCGCGCACCACCACGGCACCAATGGGCGGCTCGCCAGCTGCGAGACCGCGGCGGGCGATCTCCAATGCAGCCTGCATATGCTCTTCATGCACAGACAATTTATATTCTCCGCTGCGCCGCTGCCCAATACATCATTGAGGGCAGGCATCAGCTCTTCGAGTGAATGTAATACAGCCTTCTAATGTGCAATCTGAGCTGCGACCAAATGATTGACAGACGCTGAAACTGCGAGGGGCTTTAATAGTCTCTATTGTCACATATCAAGAGGCTTCGCCAAAATCCTTAGGGGGGCGATTTTTACCGGCAAAATGACGTAGAATTGCGCGATTCTGCTCGCCAATGCCCTGCGCATGGCGGAATTCAGCCAAGAACACAGCAAAAAGAAGCAATTACTATGCAAACCATCAGCATTATCGGCGGCACCGGCTCACTGGGTGGCGGTCTGGCCTGGCGTTTCGCGCACGCTGGCAACAAGGTTATTATCGGTTCACGAGACGCAGATCGCGCAGCTGAAACCGCAACCGCTATCAATCGGAAGCTGGGCAAAGACCTCGCACAGGGCATGAATAACGATGCAGCTGCAGCGTCCGGCGACATTATTGTGCTTACCATTAAATTCAATCATCAGAAATCAACGCTCGCTCAGCTGCATGATGCCGTTCAGGGCAAAATTGTAGTGGACACTACAGTGCCACTGATGCCGCCCAAAGTGGCCCGCGTGCAGTTGCCTCCGGAAGGCTCTGCCGGGCTTATTACCCAACAGCTTTTAGGCGAAAACGTCCGAGTGGTCTCTGCGTTCCAGAACATCGCAGCCGATTCATTGCCAGGTGATGCGCCAATAACCTGTGATGTGCTGGTTACAGGCGACAGTAAAGATGCCCGTGAAGCTGTCATTCAAATCGCCCGCGCTAGCGGCATGCGTGCCTGGCATGCCGGTCCATTAGCAAACTCGGTTGCTGCAGAAGCGATGACATCTTTGTTAATTCACCTAAACAAGCAGTTCCCCGGTGCGCACACCGGCATCAAAATCACCGGTATTCCCGATTAAACCCCGCAACCCGGATTGAGGAATTACGTACCATGGGTAGCAAGCGTCTCGAAGCATTGGCTGTCGACGGCATTCCGCTGGTGCAACCCGGTGACGATCTCGGCGCACTAATCATCACCGCCATTGAACAGAACCGTCTCATGCCCGCCCAGGGTGATGTGGTGGTTGTGGCACAAAAAATTGTGTCCAAAGCAGAAAATCGTATCGTTAAGATGAACTCGATCAAGCCATCAGAACGCGCGCTGAAGATTGCAGCAGAAATCAATAAAGATGCGGCGATGGTTGAGCTGGTCCTGAGTGAATCCCAAGCCATTATTGCCACCGGCAACAATGTGCTTATTGTCGAAGATAAACGCGGGTTTATTCTAGCCAATGCCGGCATCGACAGGTCTAATATTGAAGACAGTGAAAATCATGCACTGCTATTGCCCGAGGATGCTAATGCCTCTGCAGCAAAACTGCAGCGGACTCTAAATACTCATTTTGGCATTCAGCTGGGTATTGTCATTACTGACAGCATCGGCCGCCCATTCAGGCTCGGCACGACAGGCATAGCCATTGGAAGCGCAGGTGTCGAGGCACTGCAGAATCTGCGCGGCAACCGCGATATGTTTGGCCGGGAGCTGATGGTCGCCGAACACGCCATAGCCGATGCTATTGCTGCTACCGCTGAACTGCTTATGGGTGAAGGCGATGAGGCTATTCCCGTGGTGCTGCTAACCGGGCTTGACCAGGGCACTTCAACGCAAACTGCTGACGACATACTCCGCCCCGCGCACGAAGACCTGTTCCGTAAATAGCCCCGAAGCGATGCTAACCTTTAGAATCTAATAATGAGCTACACAATACTCTCAGGTGGTGTCGGTGGTGCAAAACTGGTTGCAGGCTTTAGCGCACTAATCAACTCCAGCGAAGCACGGGTCATTGCCAACACAGCTGATGACTTCGTGCATTTAGGGCTTAACATTTCACCCGATATAGACACGCTGATGTACACACTAGCGGGTATCGCAAACCCGCAAACCGGCTGGGGCATCGTCGATGAAACCTTCTCCTGCATGAGCGCTCTTGATGAGCTCGATGGTGCTACATGGTTCCGTCTCGGCGACAAAGATCTTGCCACCCATCTTTACCGCACCACAATGCTGCAGAAAGGCAAATCCCTTAGTGACGTCACTACTGCACTGTGTGCGGCGCTTGATGTACAAATGCCCATTATTCCAATGACGAATGATTTGGTGGCTACACGAGTGCACACCGATGACGGCGTGCTCGATTTTCAGGACTATTTTGTGCGTCGTCAGGCCAAACCCGTGGTCAGACAATTGGTGTATGCAGGTTCGGACACCGCAGCCATTGCTCCAAGTGCACGTGATGCACTCTCACGCGATAGCCTAAAAGCCGTTGTAATCACGCCGTCTAACCCCTATTTAAGCATCGACCCTATGCTATCAATTGCTGGCTTTCGAGAGGCTCTATGCGCGTCAAGAGTTCCCGTTATTGCTGTATCACCAATAGTCGGAGGGCAGGCATTAAAAGGACCTACCGCCAAAATCATGAATGAACTCGGGCTGAAAAGTTCGGCATTAACAATTGCAAAACATTATCATGGCACCATTGACGGACTGGTCATTGACACTGCCGATAGCGCATTGCAGAGCCGTATTGAAGCCCTAGGAATTAAAGTGTACGTAAGCAATACTGTCATGACCGACCTCACCAGCAAGAAAGATCTTGCTGCAGCAATTACAGATTTTGCTGCTAGCTTTGAACTCAACGCCTGAGAAAGACCTGAATCGACGTGAATAGAATCTGGGCAATCCTTCCAGTTAAAGCCACTGCACTAGCGAAGACCCGACTGGCTTCGCTATTGAGCGACGACGAATGTGCGGCGTTGGCGCTGGCGATGATGCTTGATGTAATAGACTCACTAAAAGCATCTAAACGCATCGATCAAGTTGCTGTAGTTACCGATGATAATGAGGTTGCAACGCTGGCTCGTGAGCAAGGCTGCCTGATCATGCTCGAAACCACCAATGGATTGAATGAAAACCTCATGGTGGTAGCGCAGGAGCTGCAGGAAAAGATGATTGACGGCGTTTTAATTGTGCCTAGCGACCTGCCGATGCTATCGCCGGCCACGATTGACGATTTAATAAAGAGTCATGGCACTGGCATTAGCCTGTGTGCTGCAGAGAAAGATGGCGGCACCAATGCCCTGCTCTGCACACCGCCTGCAGCAATCCATTTTCATTACGGCAAAGACAGCGCCAAACTGCATTTAGCAGAAGCCAAGAACAATGGCGTAAAGTGTCAGCAGCAGTTTCTCAGTGATTTCGAGACCGATATCGATGAACCCGATGATCTGCGCTGGCTGGTCAACCAAAGCCTAAAAGAAAAAGCAGGTGTTCATACAAGTCAGTATCTTGCCGTTTCAGGCATTGCCGAACGGGTGGTAAAAAAATCAAAGGCCCGGGCGGTAATTTAAAATGAGTGATCTTCTGCAGCGCCCACTAAGCGAACTCATGAACACTGCCGCCAGCTTACGTGATGCCGGCTGGGGTTCTCATGTGAGCTACTCGCGCAAGGTGTTTATTCCACTTACCGAGCTGTGCAGAGATGTCTGTCATTACTGCACCTATGCAAAAACACCGAAGCGACTTGAAAATATATATCTCTCACCCGAGCAAGTGCTGAACATTGCCCGTGCTGGTGCCAAACAGGGCTGTAAGGAAGCGTTGTTTACGCTTGGCGACAAACCTGAGCTGCGCTATAAGGCAGCACGCGAAGCGCTTACTGAATTAGGCTATGCAACCACTATTGATTATGTTGCTGCGATGGCAAAACTCGTTTTAGAAGAAACCGGACTGCTGCCGCACTTGAATCCTGGTGTACTGAGCTTTGACGACTACACCCGCCTGCGTGAGTTCGCGCCGAGCATGGGAATAATGCTGGAGTCGTCCTCACCGCGACTCAGCGAACGGGATATGCCGCACTTCGGCTCACCCGACAAAGACCCCGCGGTTCGCATCGAAAGCATTCGCGATGCGGGCCGAGCCAAAGTACCGCTCACCACCGGTATTCTTATTGGCATTGGTGAAACTCGGGAAGAGCGCTTAGAAAGTCTTCAGGACATTAAAGATCTGCACGATGAGTTCGGTCACATACAAGAAATTATCGTGCAGAACTTTGTGCCCAAGCAAGGCACAAAAATGCACAATGCATCGGCACCTCATTTTGATGAATTGCTATGGACCATCGCCATCACGCGCCATTTATTCGGTGCTAAGATGAGCATTCAAGCGCCCCCCAATTTGAACAATGGCCGCTTAGCTGATTTGGTAGCTGCTGGCATTAATGACTGGGGCGGCGTATCACCGGTTACCCCTGATCATGTAAACCCTGAATCCCCATGGCCCGAACTGGATCGCCTGAAAACAGAAACCCGTGATGCCGGGGGCTTACTCATCGAACGGCTCACTGCATACCCTGCCTATATTGCCAACCGTGCAGAGTGGTTGCACCCGAGCCTTGAACGCGCCGTACTAAAACTGGCCGACTCCTCCGGACTCGCCCGCAATGACACATGGTGCACCGGTGATCACACCAGCGTAATTCCACCTATGCCAATGCGCCACAGCAAACCCCAACTGGGAACGCTCATTGAAAAAGCCACCGCCGGTGATGCATTATCCCAAAACGACATTGTGCGGTTGTTTAGGGCTCAGGGCGACGACCTGCATCAAGTCACTGAGGCAGCAAATGAACTGCGTCAGGCGGTCAGTGGGGATGTCGTCCGTTACGTTGTGAACCGCAATATTAATTACACCAACGTCTGCACCTATAAGTGCAAGTTCTGTGCGTTCTCTAAAGGCAAAACCAGTGAGAACCTCCGTGGACAGCCTTATCTCATTGATTTGGAAGAAATTGCACGGCGCACTGAGGAAGCCTGGCAGCGCGGGGCTACTGAAATCTGCCTGCAAGGCGGCATTCATCCGGCATTCACAGGGCAGACCTATCTTGATATATGTCACACGGTAAAAGAAGCTGCACCAGGTATTCATGTGCATGCGTTTTCACCACTGGAAGTAACCCATGGCGCACAAAGTTCGGGGCTTTCTATAGAAGCATTTCTCATTAAATTGAAAGACGCTGGGCTTGGCACGCTGCCGGGAACTGCTGCTGAAATTCTGGATGATCGTATTCGCGATATTATTTGCCCCGATAAAATAAACACCGCTGAATGGCTGAATGTGATTGGCACTGCACATGGCATTGGATTAAAAACCACATCCACTATCATGTTCGGACATTTGGAAACTCCTGAACATTGGGCAATTCATTTACTGGAATTGCGCAAGCAACAGGAAGCCACCAAAGGTATTACCGAGTTTGTGCCTCTGCCGTTCGTGCACATGGAAGCACCCATGTACATTCGTGGCCTGGCTCGTAAGGGCCCAACTTGGCGTGAAGCATTGCTAATGCATGCGGTATCGCGATTAGTACTAAATCCGATAATTCCGAATATTCAAGTATCGTGGACCAAGCTCGGTCCGGAAGGCGCCGCCGCGGCATTGAATGCCGGTGCGAATGATTTAGGCGGCACGCTAATGAACGAGTCCATTTCCCGAGCGGCGGGCTCAGCACATGGCGAAGAGTTTGCCCCCAAACAAATGGATGCACTCATTAACCGCATTAATCGCTCGCCTTGTCAGCGCACCACGCTGTACGGGGAAGTACCCAAAGAGAGAACCATCGCCTCTTATAACGCTGCGCCTATCACTGATGTCATAAACCGGCACGCCCGCGAATACGCCCGAAAACTTCCCCGCGCCTCATAACGTCCCACAGACCACTGGAACCGACTACAGCAATAGTGCGCAGAGATCCTTTTAATCAAAGCGATTAATCGTCGGATCACTGGATCTGGCCAACGTCTTCGCCTTGCCTTTTTTCGCCTGTTCTTTCGGCACACCGGCTGCTACTGCCTCCTTTACCGCGACTAATCGCTGTTGACTGTGCGAAATCTTCTTCTTACGGGCCATTATGGCCCGATCGATGCGATCCAGTGAAGCCTCAGCCGAGACATCGCCATTCGACAATCTCTCTTCGAGATCACGTTTTTGCTCCAATAGACTTTCAAGAGTCGCCATCCGGTTGCCTTATCAATTAGTTAAGAGCAGGAATCACCTGCTCGCCGATCAGTTTAATGGATGATGCCGGATCAGTGTAAATACGCAAGCTGACCGACTGCATTCCTATAGCCTCATACTCACGAAGATGCGCTACTAGCGCATCAAGATCATCGAGACTCCCGGTGAGAGTCAGATTCTTAACCAACTTATCCAATAACTTTTCTGGGATGTTTTCAATCACATGAGTTCGGTTAACAAACGCATCAACAAACGATTGTGCATTAGCCATTACCAACTTAACTTCAGCTGCTGATAAGAAGCTGCTTAGAATCCAAGGCCGAAATATACCGCGCAACAGCATCCACTGACAGGCTTCACGCCATGCCTGTTCTTTATTTGCATAAACATGCCAGGCAGCAAAGGAACCGCTCCAGAAACTATTCAGGCTCCGCGCCTTATCCATCAGGTTTTCAGATAATTGTTTAAGCGCCACTTCTGCAAGTGCCGGAGGCATATCAGACATCATTACACCGTCGGCGACTCTGGCCGCCATGCGCAGCATTTGCGGCATATTGGCGCCCACATACAGCTGCGGCGTTGGCGCGGTAAGCCAACTCAGCTCATACCCTTTTACCTGATACAACTGACCGATGTAATCGCTGCGTTCACCACTGCCGGCCAGTTTAAGAATCTCAACGCATTCATGAACCGCCCGGACACGTCGCTTCGGCTCTAAATTAATAGCCTGCAGCGCTTCGCCACCGCCGCCGATAACTATGCGAGCGCGACCATCGGCAAACTCATTCAGCGTATACAGCGATGCCGCGATCCTCACCGGATGACTATCCCAGGGATTAATCGCAATAGGGCCGAGCTTAATACTGGAGGACTGCTGTGCAAGCGTGGTCAAATTGGCAAACGGGTCACGGGAATCCAGCAAGCTTGAAACCCACACGCCATCAAAACCATACCGCTCTGCCAGCAAGCCCAGTTTAGCTATTTCATTTGCGGATGCCCGCGCATCCAGAATGACATCAAGCTTCATTGTCCAACCTTACCCTCAGTTTTGTTAGCGATCCACCCGATGATTAAGCATCTTATGGGGTGAAGCGTATCCAAAAAAGACCGTAATCTGCTGGCCCCAACCCTGCCTGAAGAGAAAGCTTGTAGTGACCCTTCATGACCAAAACACCTCAAAAAATAAGCCCTACTGAAGTTTCAGCCCAAACCACCTTAATGCCTTTTGACGAAACCAACAGGCGGGGCGTACGTCACCGGTCACCGCCAGCCTACCAATAATGCGGTAGGCTAATTATTATGGACATAGACATTATTCT
>JAQWPD010000038.1 GCA_029245525.1 Gammaproteobacteria bacterium
CCGTCATCAGTTTTGAGGGTGCGCCAATATTCGACCGCTTTGTCCCATTGATCATCGGTGGGCGCATAAGGCCGACCTTTTACGTAGTCGATGGTTTTTTGATCCGGTGCAACCATGCCGCTCCAGGCACCAAACTCAATGGTCATGTTGCACAGAGTGAGTCGCGCCTCGATTTCGAGATTGCGCACAGCTTCTCCGGCAAACTCGATCGCATACCCGATACCACCGGAGGCGGTGTGCTCACCGATGAGTTTTAGGATCATGTCTTTGGCGGTTATTCCCGGCTTCAGGCTGCCGGTAAATGTAACGCGCATCGTTTTGGGCTTTTTCACGATGAGTGTTTTGGTTACCAATGCGTGCTCGGCTTCGGTTGAGCCAATACCCCAGGCCAGCGCGCCCAAACCGCCTAAAGTGCCGGTGTGGCTGTCGGGGCATACAAGCGTAACGCCGGGAAGGGCGATGCCCTGTTCCGGTGAAATAACGTGCGCAATGCCCTGGCGCCGGTCGCCCAAATCGAACAGATTGATGCCGGCCGCGTGTGATGCATCGCGGGTGGCAACGATAAAATCGGTGCCGCTGGGCATCACGGTCTTATCCGTGCGCCCGGGAAAGGTGTCGACGATGTGATCCATGGTGCAGAAAGTTTGCTCTGGATTACGCACAGAACGGTTTGCCGCCTCAAGACTTTTAAGGGCGACGCTCCCCGTGCGTTCATGCAGAAACACACGATCAATGTAAATGAGCGAGGTGCCATCACCTAAATCGGCAACTAAATGCTCGTTCCAGAGCTTTTCGATAATTGTACTGGGCATAGTATTGTCGGAGATTCGTTAGAGTTTTAGCGAGTTTCTGTGTATCTGCGGAATGCTGCGGTTTCATTTCTGAGCCTGACAGTCGATAATAACAGCTTGAAACGCCGAATCGCAGCGTGAGCAATCCGGTTTTTAAGAATTGAGTTCGCCTTCTAGGTTATACGTACCCGTGTCTTCTCCCGCATCGCAAGCTACACATAGTGCCGCCGGTCTGCTGGCCGCAAGCTGGGGTATTGTGGGTGTGGTGTTGGTGCTGGTGGATGCAGCAACGCGCCTGAGTAAATACATGTTCGAAGCCTTGAGCTACGAGTGGAGCATGCTGCACTGGGCGCTGTTTCTAGCAAATACCGGGTTTATGGCCTATTCGGAGGGCTATCGGGGGTTTCAGAAAAGCTTTGCGCCACGCACCGTAGAACGTGCCTTGTCGTTGCGCTCGGGCGTAGGGTGGGTCAACGGTTTGCTGGCACCCTTTTATTGTGTCGGCTACTTCGGTGCCGGCAAACGCACCGCCAAGGTTGTCTGGATTGGAACCGCATTAATTGTCGGTGCTGTCGTACTTATCAGGCAGGTGCCCCAACCTTGGCGCGGCATTATTGATGCCGGCGTGGTTATTGGTTTAAGTTGGGGTATTGTCTCAATGTGTTTAATCACTGTTGCGGCAATCATCAGTGGCCGTTCACCGACCCCGGTGTCGGCGCAATCCGAATAGCAGAGGTGCCTGTGAATGATTCCGGCTTAAGTCATGTGGATGCCAATAATCAGCCAACTATGGTCGATGTCGGCAACAAAGAGATTACGGCCCGCACGGCAGTGGCGCGATCGATCGTGGTGCTGCCGGAACAGGTTCAGAGGGCGATCAGCGGCGACGATATCGTAACCAAGAAGGGGCCCGTATTTCAGACCGCCATTATTGCCGGCACCATGGCCGCTAAAAAAACCCATGAACTTATTCCATTTTGTCACCCCATTGGTCTAGAGCGTTGTAAATTCACTGTTGAACTGAAGCCAAACGGCGAAGTATGGATTGACTGTGAGGCGGGGATTACCCACAAAACCGGCGTAGAGATGGAAGCGCTTACCGGTGCCAGTGTTGCCGCGCTAACTGTTTATGATATGTGCAAAGCGCTGTCGCACGACATCGTCATTCGTGACACTCGATTGCTGAGCAAGACCGGTGGCAAAAGTGATTTCCAGAGTCCGGAGTAAACCTTGAGCATTGACCTGAAGGCGCTGGTGCTGGCGGGTGGTCGCAGCAGGCGTTTCGGCAGCGATAAAGCCGCCGTTGTGGTCGCTGAGAAGGCGCAACTCGATTTTCTGGTGAGTATGCTAACTAAAGTGGTGAGTGATGTGCGGGTTAGTATCCGCAGCGATCAGGCTAGCGACAGTTTGCGGGCTGCCTACTCACAAGTTCTTGATCAACACACCGAACTGGGGCCGGCCGGTGGTCTGTTAGCCGCGCATGAACTGGAACCGGAGAGTGCGTGGCTGGTTGTGGCCTGCGATATGCCATCGATTACTGCCAATCTGCTTCGGGAATTAATTCATCGCCGTAAACCACACCGTGGCGCGACCGCATTTGTGGGCTCGGACGGCAAGCCTGAACCATTGTGTGCCATCTATGAACCCGCTACCCTTAGGGTATTGCAGGCTTCAGTTGCATCCGATGGGCACGGTGTTTTGGGCCCCAGGCAACTCTTGCTTGATGCCGATACAGCGCTAATCCAGCCTTTAGCCGGCAGCATCGAAAGCTTTAATACACCCGATGAGCTTGCCGGTATAAGGCAGCGTCGCGTTTGAACCGTGTTGCTAAGAAGTTAGCAACCGATAGCAGAGTAAATTATGACCGATGTGAAGCGGCCTAGCCGCGAAGAAGCCGAAGAGGCTGTCCGAACGCTATTAAGTTGGATGGGTGAGGATGCAGGGCGTAAAGGCCTGCTGCGCACCCCAACGCGAGTGCTTAACTGCTATGAGGAGTGGTTTGGCGGCTACTCGCAGGATCCGCGTGAAATTCTGGGCACCTCGTTTCCTGATGCCGAAGGTTATAACGATATCGTGGTGCTGAAGGATATCGATTTTGAATCGCACTGTGAGCATCATATCGCGCCGTTTACGGGTAAAGCCCATATCGCCTACTTGCCTTCCGACCGTGTGGTTGGGGTGAGTAAACTGGTTAAGGTGGTTGCGGCTTTGTCCAAGCGGCTGCAAGTTCAGGAGAAGCTCACCAAGCAGATCGCTGATTGCATTAATGATGTGCTGAAGCCCCGTGGTGTTGCTGTGATTTTAGAAGCCCAGCATGAGTGCATGACCACGCGCGGTGTTTATAAGAAAGACATCAAGATGGTGACCAATGCTATGCATGGGGAATTTGATAACGATCCGGTGGTGCGTGCCCAGTTCATGGAACTGGTCTACGGAGGAAAAAGCTGACTGCGCTCCACCATGGGCTGGGATATACTCCCCCCTTGCTGAACCACTGATATTACTGACGGCGCCCGAATCAGGGGCCGCGCACAGGGAAAGATTGAATGGCACACGTAATAGCAACAATCGAAGATGCGCGCGCGCTGGAAGGGACCGAGGTGGGGGTGTCCGACTGGGTGCTTGTCGACCAGGCTCGTATCAATAAGTTTGCTGAAGCCACCGACGATGATCAATGGATTCATGTCGATGAAGAGCGTTGCGCGGCCGAGTTGCCGATTGGCTCAACCATTGCGCACGGTTACTTAACCGTATCGCTTATCCCCAGTCTTATTCAGAATTTTGTTGATTTTGTTGATCTAGAGCGGGTTATTAACTACGGAATGAACAAGGTTCGCTTTAAAGCGATGGTGCCGGTCAACAGCAGAGTGCGCGTCCGTGCAACGCTCAAATCGGCACGTAAACGCGCCGGAGCCCTGCAGTTTATTTTGAATATTACGGTCGAGGTTGAAGGCCAGAAACGTCCTGCGTGCGAAGCCGAGACTATCGGCCTCTACTTTTTGGCCGGTATCTAGCCTGCGGCCGCGATAGCTCGCTCTCTTAGTTCAACAGCAATTGTTTCCAGGCGAGAATGCGGGCAGCATTCGCGCCCATGTCGCCTTTGCCCATTCTGGATTTAGAGCGAATATCCACGGCAATGGCATTGCCATCGTCGCGAACTCTGATAACCACATCGTCTTTAAAGCCCACATACTCGGTTGAGGCAACCGCTTCAATCCGCCCTTCGGCGGGCACTGCAGCGATAATGTCCCAGCCCATAGCTTTTGCAGCAGCCAGTGCATCTGCAAAGGCATTGGCATAGCTTTCTGTCAGTACGATTGTTTTGATTTCAGGAAACGCAGCAATCTGCAGTTGGGCGCTGCCGTCATCTTGATAGGCATAAGGATTTGGCGCATTGGCAGCCTGACGTAATTCGATAATGTCAACAAATTGCGGCGGAGTTGAAACATCGCTGGTCACGTCGTGAATTGCCGGTGCGCCTGAAGTGCCGACGATCGTGGCAACGTTCAAGACAGTAACACCTAAGCCTGCAACAACAACCAACCAGGTGGTGAGGGTGTTTTTTAGCACATTGCTATGGCGGTTGCCGAGCAGCGCGCGGATACCAATAATGAGTGCGATAAATAACAGCAGCGAAGCAATAGTGAAGCCGAGCATGCCCACCATAGGTGAAAATAGACCGGCCTTTGCCATGGGGCCGCTTACTGCGATAAGAATAAGCCCAATAATGGCAAACGCATGTGCACGCTTGCTCTGTCGTATCGGCTTGGGAGGGGTGTCTGCGGTTGCGCCTAAATCAGTCATGCCTTACTCCGGAGGGTTTGTGTCAGTTTGCTGTCAATAGCCGGAGTATGACACCAGCTGTGCAATTGCCCAAATTCTGACCGGCTTAGCGAATGCGGCTATTAATCGGGTTACAATTATTGGCCTGACACTCACGAGGTATGCTCATGGACCCGGTTCTTCAAGACTTAGTGCAATTGCTTGATCTCGAAAGGATTGAGAACAATATCTTTCGTGGGCAATCGCGCGATATTGGCACCCCTCAGGTGTTCGGGGGGCAGGTATTGGGTCAGGCAATGTCTGCGGCATCCCAGACCGTGACTGATCGAGTGCCGCATTCGCTGCATGCTTATTTTCTGCGCCGCGGTGATGTTGATCTCCCTATTGTTTATGAAGTTGATCGCGCGCGTGATGGCGGCAGCTTTTCGAATCGCCGTGTTGTCGCCGTTCAGCATGGCAAGCAGATTTTCAATATGGCTGTCTCATTTCAAGAGCCGGAGCCGGGCGTCCAACATCAGTTTGACCCGCCGGTTGTGCCGGGTCCGGATGAGCTGCCTGACCTGAAAGATATCAGTCGCGATGCTCTGGCAAGGGCGCCGGAGCGAATGAGTCGTTTTGTTACGACTGAACGTCCCTTTTATGTCCGTCCGGTGCAGATGCCCAACTTTGATAACCCCGAGAAGCAGGCCCCAACGAAGCAGGTGTGGATGAAAGCTATCGATCCCTTGCCCGATAACCCTTCATTGCATCAGCGTCTGCTTGCCTATGTTTCAGATTACGGTTTGATTGCTACGTCAACTTTGCCCCACGGCATCGCGTACATGCATGACAATGTGATTATGGCGAGCCTGGATCACGCGCTGTGGTTCCATCACCCTTGCCGGGTGGATGAGTGGCTGCTGTTTTCTTATGACAGTCCCAGCGCATCGGGTGCACGTGGGCTATCGCGTGCGCAGGTGTTTACCCAAGAAGGCCTTCTGGTGGCGTCTGTTGCTCAGGAGGGCTTGATCCGATTGATTGATCCGGTGGAGTGATCTTTCGTGTTTTAAGGGTAAAGCCTCACCCAGCGCATGTTGCCTGTCAGTCGATATCTGCACAGCTTAAGTCACTGGCTGTTGCCAAGGCCTTTTAGACGCAGTATTCGTGGTGATTGTTAGAGGCCTTTACGGCATCCATTTGCATGCTTAAACCGCAGTGTCGGTTATAGCGTTGTCAGTTCTTCC